>QIKC01000117.1 GCA_003232855.1 Verrucomicrobiales bacterium | reverse complement strand
CTGCAACAAATCGACCTGCGCGAACGCAATTCCTGGCGCCTGATGCTCGCCGAAGTCTCCTCCGTCGAACTCTTAGAGACACAGTTAGTCAACGCCGTCGCCCCCTTCGTGCTCAACGCCCGCCTCAAGTCGCTAATGATGCGCACACCCGAACGCGACAAACACATCGTCAACGTCTCCGCCGTCGAAGGCCAGTTCTACCGCAAATTCAAAACCACCCGTCACCCGCACACCAACATGGCCAAAGCCGCGCTCAACATGATGACGCGCACCTCCGCCGCAGAATATCACGCCGACGGCATCCACATGAACGCCGTCGATACCGGATGGGTAACCGACGAAGACCCGGCGGCCATCGCCGAACAAAAAGTCCGCGAACACCGCTTCCACCCACCGCTCGACATCGTCGATGGCGCCGCCCGCATCATCGACCCCATCATCGACGGCGCCAACACCGGCAACCACATCTGGGGAAAATTCCTCAAAGACTACCGCGAAACCGATTGGTAGCCAATCAGTTGCTAGCGATCGCCCGATTGGCGCATCGCCCCGGTGCCACCATGACGCGATCCCGTCTGCGGCGCCCGTCTAGCACCACCGCCCGTCGCGCGCCCACCGCCGCCCTCAGAACTCTCGATATCACCAGCGTCCAGCAGCTTCACCAACGCCGGATGCGCCAACGCCTTCGGCGACACCTGCCCCGACTTGCCCGGGGCGAGGAAAAGTTTCTTGCCGCCCGGCAACGGCACGCTCAGAGGTTTTGTCGTCTTATTGGTAATATCCATCGTAATTTTCCCCGATCCGGGTGACCCACCATAACCCGTAGATCGGCGCCGTCCAGCTATCAACACAGCGGAATCCCGCCCCAAATAGGAAACAGATGTTCATTTGCAAACCCTCCGCCATCCCCTTGATTAGGGCTTTCGATCTAGTAATCTGAATCACCTTTTATGAAAGCAGCAAAAATCCTCCTACTTACCCTACCCGTCGTCGCAGCCGCCGCCTTCTGGCTTCCCTCGCAGTGCGCCCACGCAAACGACATCAGCGAATCCGCCCCAGCACCGAAGATCGAAACCATGCCCGACCGAGATGTCGCGGGGATCTGCCTACCCGGACAGTTTGAAAAAGACGACGCCACCCTCTCGCTAAACGGCACCGCCATCCGTTCCAAATGGGGATTCAAAGTCTACGTCACCGCCCTCTACCTGACTGCAGCAAGCGCCGATGACGAACACATCCTGTGCGTCGATAAAGGGCACAAGCGACTTCATATCACCATGCTGCGCGGAGTCGGCGCGAAAAAATTCACCTCGACGATCCTAAAAAACATCGACATCAATTTCAGCGAAGAAGAGAGGGAACAATTCTCCAAAGAGATCGACGCCTTCCTCGCTGTCTTCGACGGAGGAGGCAACCTCGAGCACGGCACCGTCATCAATATCGACTACCTCCCCGGCCTCGGCACCCAAGTCACCGTCGACGATGCCGACGCCCAGACCATCCCCGGCGACGACTTCTACCACACCCTCCTCAGACTCTGGATCGGCGCCCCCCTCCAAGCCTCGATCAAACACGGCCTGTTAGGCAAAGACGCATAGGCTGAGCCAATAATCCGCAGACGGTTAATCATCGACAACGGCAACTGCCGTTAGCCTGCACCTGCTCGGCATGGCGGAGATCGAACAAGTCCGTTAAAAACACGCCCGGAGCGGCATCGATGCCCCCCTTTGACCACAAAATGACCACCGCCCTACTCGAACACCGCCTCACCCCGATGGCAGCGGCAAACGCTCTCTACTCGAACGAGCCTAGCGACCTACCCGCAGCGATCGTCGCCAGTCTCAGCCATCAGATTTTCGACTCCGAGCTACCCAAAGCCGCAGGCAAGATGAAGCGACGGCTCGCCTTCCTCTCCTACCGACTGCTGAAAAGGACCACCCGCGAGCACATCCGCACAGACGCCCACGGCGTCGAGTATATCGCCTACCGCAACCGCATCCTAGAGCGCTCCGCCCACCCCTACGCCATGACTCTGTTAGAGCCATCCGGAGCGGACTCCGCCTCTTTCGTCGAAGGCGGCGACCCGATGAACGCGCCCTACATGATGATCTCCCCGGAAATCAGCGCGCACGCAGGCTTGTGGGACAAGCTACTACTCGGCTCCGTACACGGGCGCGACGTGCAGTTGCGCTTCATCCACGAAACCCTATTCACCCACCAGATCGCCCGCGCCAAACTGGAACGCGGCGAGCCCGTCCGCCTCAAAGCGCTCGCCGCCGGCACCGGTCTCAGCATGATCTTAGTCTTCGATCGCCTGCTGCGCGATGGCTTCGACGCCAAACTGATCACCTCGACCATCACCGACCGCGACCCGGCCAACGTCGAGCGGACGCAGCGCCTTCTCGACCAATTATCAACCACACGAGACAACCTAGCCACCGGCGACGGCCCCGGGATCTGCGCACGAGTAGAAGACCTCATGCACCCCGCAACAGCAGGCGCAAACAACGCCCACGACATCATCACCCTAGTCGGCATCCTCGAATATTTCAGCGGCCACACCTGCACCACCGCCTACGAGAAACTCGGCGAGCAAGCGCCCAAAGAAGACCTCGACGCCATCGCCATCGTCGCGAACATCAACCCAATGCTCACCGATTCCGGCACACTGATCGCCAACTCCTATCGCGCCGAAACCGGCGCCAGAATCTTAGAAATTTTCGGCAAAAAACTCTTCTACCGAGACCGCGCCGATCTGCAAGCACTCGTCCGCACCGCAAATTTCTCCCCCAGCGGCATCATCGGATCAGGACACGTCTACGACGTCGAGACCTTCACCAAAAGCTAGCC
>QIKC01000214.1 GCA_003232855.1 Verrucomicrobiales bacterium | reverse complement strand
GGCCCGAGGGTGTAGAAGGGCGCTTCGTGGCACCACTCGATCTGCTTTTCCATGTTCTCTTGGATCATGTGCATGGGGACGTGGCCGGGCCCCTCGTTCATTACTTGTACGTCCTTCGCCCAAGCGCGTTCGGTGAGTTCGCCTTGGATTTTGAGCTCGGCGAATTGGGGATAATCGTTGGCGTCGGCGATGGAGCCGGGGCGCAGGCCGTCGCCGATGGAGAAGGAGACATCGTAGGCGGCACAGATGTCGCAGATTTCGTCCCAATGGGTGTAGAGGAAGTTCTCTTTGTGGTGGTGGAGGCACCACTTTGCCATGATCGAGCCGCCGCGGCTGACGATGCCGGTGGCGCGTGTTGCTGTGTGAGGGACAAAGCGCAGCAGGACGCCGGCGTGGATGGTGAAGTAGCTGACGCCCTGTTCGGCCTGTTCGATGAGGGTGTCGCGGTAGACTTCCCAGCACAGATCCTCGACGCGGCCGTTCACTTTTTCCAAAGCCTGATAGATGGGGACGGTGCCGATGGGCACGGGGCTGTTGCGGATGATCCATTCGCGGGTGGCGTGGATGTTTTTGCCGGTGGAGAGATCCATGACGTTGTCGGCGCCCCATTTGGTGGCCCAGCGCATCTTTTCGACTTCTTCCTCGATGGAGGAGGTGACGGCGGAGTTGCCGATGTTGGCGTTGATTTTCACCAAGAAGTTGCGGCCGATGATCATCGGTTCGCATTCGGGGTGGTTGATGTTGTTGGGGATGATGGCGCGTCCGCGGGCGACTTCGGAACGGACGAATTCGGGGGTGATGAAGTCGGGCGTGGCCGCGCCCCACGACTGGCCGGGGTGGGCGAAGTTCATGGCGTTGCGCGGGGCGTGGGATGCGGGGTTCGGCGGTTGCAATTCCGAGCTGGCGGCTTCGCGTAGCGATACTTCGTAGGCTTGCTGGCGGCCGAGGTTTTCGCGGATGGCGATGTATTCCATCTCTTGGGTGATGACGCCCTGCCTGGCGTAGTGCATTTGGGTGACGGGTGTCCCCTTGGATGCTTTGAGCGGCATGCGTTTGAGGCCGGGATATTCGAGCAGGCGATTTTTGGCTTCTTTGTTTTTGTTATAACTCTCCGCGTGTTCGTCGGAGAGGTAGCCGTTGTCACCGGGCTTGGAGTTGCGTCCGTCGTATTCTTCGACATCGCCACGGGAGAGGATCCAATCGCTGCGCAGGGCGGGGAGGCCGGCGGTGACATCACCGGAAAAATCGGGGTCGCCCCAGGGGCCGGAGGTGTCGTAGATGCGGATGGCGACGTTCGGCTCGACCTTTCCGTCGGGTAGTGTGGTGTCGGCGAGGGCGACCTCGCGCATGGCGACCTGGATCTCCGGGTGGAGCGTTCCGGTGATTTTGACCCGGGAGCTGTTGGGGAAGAGTGGCTCGGGGGCGATGGAGTCGGATGGAGCGATCATGGGGAAGTTTTAAGTATTCAGTTTGAAGTGTTCAGTTGGGAATGAGGAAGGCTGCTCCTTCTTATTTTGAAGGGCAGCCTTTGGGGACAAAACTGGGAAGTTTTGAAAAGGCTCCCTTCGCCGGTATTAACCGTTTCAGGTTCGAAGGGTGTCGCCGTTCTGGCGTCTCTCAGCTGGTTTTGCCAGCACCCCTGCTTTTCGTTGTGGCCTTGATCGTAGGCGGTGAGGGGGTGGGGGTCAAAGCGATTCCACGCCGGTCTTTGGGGCGCTGGCGACGGGGCGGGGATCGGCGGGCTCTCGCCCGTAGGCGCCTAGGAGGTGGCGCAGGGCGCCGGCGAGCTGCGGGTGGCGCAGTGTGTAGCCGAGCTGTTCGAGGCGCTTGGAGTAGACGGGGAGATCGGCCAGCAGGGTTTCGTTGACCATTTCGCCGAACAGTATGCGGGTGATGAAGGCTGGGACGGGGATGATTGCCGGACGGCGCAGGGCGCTGGAGAGGGCGCGGGTGAACTCTTGGTTGCTGGCGGGTTCGGAGGCGACGGCGTTGATCGCTCCGTGCCAGGCGCTGTCGGAAAGTGCGCGGTCGATGATGTCGATCAGGTCGTCGATGCCGATCCAGGAAACGCGCTGTCGGCCGTTGCCGACGCGCCCTCCGAGCCCGACTTTGAATGGCAGTAGCATTTTTTGCAGGGCGCCGCCTGCGGGGGTGAGTACCATGCCGATGCGCAGTTTGACAACGCGTAGGCCGGCTTCTTCGGCGGGGCGGGTCGCCAGTTCCCATTCCCGGCAGACTTCGCTGAGAAATCCGGTGCCGATGGGCGAGGTTTCGTCGCGGAGGTTGTCTCCATCTTGCTGGTAGTAGTTTGTCCCCGAGGCGGAGACCAGCACGCGGGGCGGGGTGGGCATCGCCGCCAGCGTGTCGGCTAACAATCGTGTGCCATCTTTGCGACTATAGAAAATGCGGTCGCGTTTTTCCTTGTTCCAGCGTTCGTCGGCGATGTTTTCCCCGGCGAGGTGGACGACGGCGTCGATGCCTCCGGCTAGCGATAGGTCGAGTTGTCGCTTGTCGGGATCCCAACCGATTTCGTCGTTGGCCTCTGCGTTGCGGGTGAGTTTGAGGATGCTGTGCCCGCGCATCTTGAGATAGGGAACGAGGGCTCTGCCGATCAGCCCCGAGGCGCCGGTCACCAGTATCCGCATCGGCGCCGGCGGCGGGTGGGCGGCGTTGCGGGCAATATCCATCGCCGTGATTTCGTGGCGATAGGTGAAGGTTCGTTGCAGCTTGCGGCGGATCCACCAGCCGGCGCAGAGCTTTCCGAGAAAGCTCAGGGGCGCGCGGTAGGAGATCTCGTCGATCAGCGAACATTCGTTATGGGACTGCCCTTTTGAGATGAAGCGGTGGCGGTGACGCCATGCGGCGAAGGGGCCGCT
>QIKC01000011.1 GCA_003232855.1 Verrucomicrobiales bacterium | reverse complement strand
CATTCTTTGGCACGCGCATACTGTTCGACCCGCTGCTCGGCATCGAAGGCGTCGCGCTCGAGGATGTCGAGCGCGTGTTGCAGGCTTTCGACCATCTCCACCCGCCCGCGTTGGAATTCGGATTGCTTCAGGCGCAACTCTTCGAGCTCGATCTTCTGTTGTTCGATCTCCTCTTGCTGGCGGCGCAGTTCCTCCAACTGCTCCTGTGCCTGCGCGACCTGTTCGTCGAACTCGTCGGTGGTCGGAGCGAAAATCGGATCGTCGAGACGGCTGCTAGGATCCATCTCGGCCCCTTCTTCGAAGGTCAAAATGTTCGAGTCTCCTACGGATGAAAAGTCAGTCAATCGGTTCATATGCAATATTTGGTGAGTCTAAAATTTACAAATAATTTTAGTTAACACCTATTAATATTACAATTTTCCGAAAATCTCCACCTTTTTTACACGTTGGACGGCAAAAAAGAGTGGGAGGAAGGTGGTGATGGCGGTGAAGAGGACGACGGCAGTGAGTGCGATAACGCTTGCTGTGCCGGGGTTTTGTTGGCTGAGCGGCCCAGTTTTGGCCAATTTAACGGCAGCGGGATAGGCGAGCGTTAAGATGAAGATAGTGATGTAGAGAAAGCTCAAAATGAGGCAAAGTGTGCCGCCGAAGCCGGAAACGATCTTCGCTGGGTTGGATTCGCGCAGATTGGGGAAGAGGGTTCCGATGCCAATGGCGAGGGCGTTGAGGGCGATACTCATCAGCGCGATCATGGCGGCGTAGAAGGCGATCGAGAGCGGTGGGAGTTTGAGCATCAAGCCGGAGATGGCGATCAGCACGACGGTCAATGTGCCGGTGGCCAACCAACCGGTGAGGAATTTTTGTAAAATTATCCTGCCGAGGTTCAGCGGCGACATGCTGAGAATCCACAGGCGGCGTCCTTCGAGGCTGAATTGCGGAAAAACGAATCGGGTGGTGAGCGTGGAGAGGGACAGCGCACAGACGCCGAGGTTGAGGTGGGAGATGACCGCCGACCAGAATGGACTTTCGTAGTCATAACCCATGTTGCGCAGGTTGAGGACGTAGAGCAGCAGCAGTCCGAAGACGATGACAAACTGCACCCATTGCGCTGGGTCGCGCCAGAAGGTGATGAAGTCCTTGCGAATCAGTGCCCGCGTGGCGCGGCGCATACCGAGCCGTCCGAGGAGTGGCAAGGTGGAGCGGGCCTCGAAGCGCGTGGCGCCGTTGGCGCTGCGTCTGATTTTGCGTCGCCACGAGGCGCGCGCGCGGCGCCCCATGCTGGAGTTGTAGCCGGGGTAGAAGAGGCGCCAGGCGAAGCCGGAAATCGTCCACAGTCCAAACAGCGAATAGGCCAGTACCAGCAGGGCGTAGAAGGTGGCGCGGCTTTCGAAAGGGCGGCTCCAGCCAGCCAGGGCATTGCTGATCCAAGTGCTGGGCATCAGCGGGTGGACGCTCAGCTCGGTGTGGCGCAGCACTTGGTTGACGGTGGCGACGATGCTGGTGCCGGTGCCCGCCGCTTCCTCCGAAGCGGGACTGAGAAAGGTGATCGCGATTTGGATGACAAAGTAGAGGCCGATCGCGCCGAGTGCGCCCAGCACCCAGCGGTTCACGTAACGCACCGCTAGCAGCAATGCCCAGCCGGCGACGGCTGCGGGGATGGCGACGAAGGGCACCGCCACCAGCAACGCCTTCACATAGAAGTCCGGCGGCGCTGAACGGATGCCGCCGTAGGCGGCCAGCAACGGTGCGCTGATGACGATCAGTCCCCAGCTTGAAAAGACTAACGTTTCAACAAATCGCCAGCCGTAAAGAGCGCGGAACCCCACCGGCAGGGACAGCAGCCAGGTGGTCTCACGGCTGCGGTAGAGCGCGGTGTAGCTGATCATGGCATTGGAGAAGGCCAGCATGAGAAAGAAGAAAAAGAACAGCAGGTAAAAGATGCGTTCGGAGAGCACGTTGCCCAGCCCCGGGAGCTTGGTGATGTAGACCAGCCCGTAGGAGAAGAGGAAGTAGCCGACCACCATATAGCCGGCGAGGAAGCTGCCGATGGTGGCGCTCATCAGCTTCGAGCTGGTCAGCGATTCGCGCAGCCGTGCGCGCAGCACTCGGACGTTGGCGCGAGCCAGCGTCCAGAACTGGCGCAAGTCACCCCTGGAGATCGCCGAGCCGTTCATACCGATCCACTACCAGGCGGGGATCACCTCGAAGGCGAAGCCGTGCAGGTATTCCGTTTCGGGGATGGAGGGGTTGATAGGGTGATCGGCGCGCTGCGCGTAGGTGTCGACTTGGCGTAAGGTACGCCGAGCATCGACCGCCGCGTCGCGTAACATTTCCAGAAAAGCGCGGCGGGTGACGTGATGCGAACAGGTGAAAGTGACCAAGATTCCGCCGGGCTCTAGCAATTTCAAGGCGCGCAGGTGGATCTCCTTGTAACCGCGCATGGCGTCGTTGAGCGAGCGTTTATTGCGGGTGAACGAGGGCGGATCGAGGATTACGAGCCCGAAGTTCTCGTCGGCGGAATCGCGCCGTTTCAAATCGTCGAACACGTTGTCTTCAAGCCACGAGGTATTGGCCAATCCCGCGTGCGTGGCGTTCGATTCGGCGGCGGCGATAGCACTCGCGCTGCTGTCGACGCCGATCACAGCGCTGGCGCCCGCAGCGGCCGCGTGCAGGGCGAAGCCGCCCTGGTTGGTGAAGCAGTCGAGCACGCTGCGCCCTGCGGTGAGCCGGGCGACGCGCGCGTAGTTGTCGAGTTGGTCGAGGTAGAGCCCGGTCTTCTGGCCACCGAGCGGGTCGACTTCGAAGGACACTCGATGCGGAACGGGGCGGGGGCGTCGCCGTGCAGCATCCGCTTTTCGGGGGACATCCCCTCTGCGGCGCGCACCGGGCTCTCGTTGCGTAGGGTGATCGAGGTTGGCGAGAGCACTTCGCGCAGCGCCTCGCCGATGGCCTCGACGCGTTGGTTCATCGCTAGGGTCAGTGTTTGGAGAACCAAGTGCTCGCCATAGCGGTCGATCACCACGCCGGGCAGGCCGTCGCTCTCGCTCCAAACCAGACGGCAGAGTTCGGGGTCGATACCCTCCAGTCGCGTGCGCAATTCCAGAGCGCGGGTGATGCGGCGGGCGAAGAATTCGGCATCGAGCTGCTGCTTACGACGCGAAAAGCGGCGGGCGACGATTTGCGACTGCGGGTTGTAAATCGCCGTGCCCATCGGCCGATCCTTGTAATCCTTCAGCGAGATGACATCGCCGGGCTGCGGGTCGCCGAAGGCTTTTTTGACTTCACTAGCATATACCCACTCATGTCCGTGGAAGATGCGAGAGCGGGGCTTGATGACGATTCCGGGCATTGGTTGATTGGTTATTGGATGATTTGTTGATTTGGGGGCGATTGACGTCGCTTATCTCAGTCCGAATCTCCCAATTATCCAATAACAAATCATCAAATCACCCGCGCCGCAGGCGCACCAGGAGTGGAAGATGCGAGAGCGGGGCTTAATAACGATTCCTGGCATTGGTTGATTGGTTATTGGATGATTTGTTGATTGGGGGGCGATTGACGTCGCTTATCTCAGTCCGAATTCCCCAATGATCCAATAACAAATCATCAAATCACCCGCGCCGCAGGCGCACCAGGATAAGCGTAGTGTTTGCCTTCGTAGTTGCGGATGACGGTTTGTTCGGGTGTGTTTTCGACGATGTAATCGGGATTGATGGGCACCTTGCCACCGCCGCCGGGGGCGTCGATGACGAATTGCGGGACGGCGTAACCGGTGGTGTGGCCGCGCAGGCCTTCGATGATCTCGATCCCTTTGGCGATGGAGCTGCGCAGGTGTGCTGATCCTTCGATCAAGTCGCACTGGTAGAGGTAGTAGGGGCGGACGCGGCAGCGTAGCAGCTTGTGAACCAGCGTGCGCATGGTCTCCAAGTCATCGTTAACGCCGCGCAGGAGGACGCTTTGGTTGCCCAGCGGGATGCCGGCATCGGCGAGGCGACCGAGGGCGTCGCGCACCTCGACGGTGAGTTCGCGCGGGTGGTTGGTGTGGACGCTGACGAAGAGCGGGTGGTATTTTTTCAACATCGCGCACAGCTCTGGCGTGATGCGCTGCGGGAGAAAAATGGGAACTCTGGTGCCGATGCGGACGAATTCGATGTGCGGGATCGCGTGCAGGCGGGCGAGGATTTTTTCCAACTTGGCGTCGGAAAAAAGCAATGGGTCGCCACCGGATAGCAACACGTCGCGCACCGAGGTCGTCCTCTCTAGATAACGGAAGGCCTCTTCGAAATCGGTTTCCAGTTCCTGTTCGCCCGCACCACTGACCACGCGACTGCGGGTGCAGTAGCGGCAGTAGGCGGCGCAGCGGTCGGTGATCAAAAACAGCACGCGGTCGGGGTAGCGATGCACTAGGCCGGGCACCGGCATGTGGCTGTCTTCGCCACAGGGGTCGGCCATCTCGGCGGGGTCGCGCAGTGTTTCCTCGATGCGTGGCACCACTTGGCGTCGGATCGGGCAGTCAGGATCGGTGGGGTGGATGAGGTTGAAGAAGTGCGGGGTGATCGCCAGCGCCAGCTTGTTGCCGGAGAGCAGAACCCCGGCGCGCTCTTCTTCGCAGAGCGTTAGGTGTTCTTCGAGCCCCGCCAACGTGGTGACGCGGTTTTTTAATTGCCAGCGCTGGTCGTCCCAGTCGGAGGCGGCGACTTCCTTCCCGCGCCAATAGCCGGGGGCGTGCGAGACGAACTCGGCGTCGGGAGAGGGCGGGGGAGATGGCATCGCGTGGCCGGATTCGGCGACGCCTAAACTAGAACCCCGCATGCGCTTGTCAAACAGGCCTCGGGAGGTCGCTAGAGGAGGTGCCAGACAGGGATTGCCGTTGGAAGCGTCAGCCACTGGACGCCACCGTGCTGTGGGGAGAAAACTATTTAAGGGATCTTGACAAAGTCGCGAATGTTAGCGTATCTGGCGGTGTGACGATCGTCGTAAGCCGCACTGTTTCAGCACACTAGCCTATGTTTTTTAAAATTCTGCGTGACATTGCAAAGCCTCA
>QIKC01000367.1 GCA_003232855.1 Verrucomicrobiales bacterium | reverse complement strand
GCAGCATCGTTGAACGATGCTCCGAGCAGCACGCGTACGAGCGTGCGCGACTTTTTGGCGGCGCTGCTGTGGAATCCGTAGTGGCGTATTCGGGCGAAGCCTTTGGGTTAGCCAGTGGCGGATGAACTCGTCCGAGCCGAGGTGGAGCGGGTAAGTGTCCGACACTTTTCACGCTTTTCACGTCATCTCGGCCGGCGGGCGGGCGAGGAGTTTAAAATGAGAGGGTGAATCCTGCGCCGACTCCGTAATCGCTGTCCCAGAGGGTGGTGGCGGAGACGTTGGCGTTGATCATGTAGGAGATTCCAGCTTGGGTTGACCATTGGTCTCGGGTGTCGAATTCCATATTTCCAAAGACGCTGAGTCGGGGGGTGAGCATGAGCTCCCGACCCATGGTGATGCGGGATTCTCCATCGGATCCGATCCATGCAGAGCTGGCGATGTTTAGTGGAAGCAGGTAGCGAATACCCGCGATTGCGCGTTCGGAGTCTCGCGAGGAGCCGATCCCATCCATGTGAACCCCCGCAAAAATAGAGGTGAAACGGTTGAGGTAGCGGTCGTAGGTGAGCAGGGTTTCCCACTCGATATCAGGGACATTTTGCCATCCGATATCCCATTCCACAGAGAAAATGTTCGCGGAATTTTCCAAGCGGAGCGAGCCTTGAGTCAAGTTGCTGAGCGCATCTGCGTAGCCGAAAAGGTACCAGGGATCGTGGTAGATTTGATCTCTGTTGGCCTCGACTTCTGGGCTCGAAACGTAGTTTTCGTAGCGGATCACACGGCCCATGCCGGCCTTGATGTGATAGAGTAGGTGGCAATGGAAAAACCAGTCGCCTTTCTCGTTGGCTTCAAATTCGATGACGGTGGTTTCCATGGGGGCGACATTGACGGTGTGCTTGAGCGGCGAGTAGTCGCCTTGGCCGTTAATGATGCGGAAAAAGTGCCCGTGGAGGTGTAGCGGGTGGTGCATCATGGTGCGATTGATGAAGATGAAGCGAACGATTTCACCTTCGGTGATAATGATGTCGTTTTCAGGTTTCAGGATCTGGTTATTGAACATCCAAATGTAACGCTGCATATCGCCATCGAGGGTGAGGCGGACTTCTCGGATAGGTTCCTTGTTTGGAAAGTTGGTTTTGTGGGTGCTTCTGAGTTTTTTGTAGGGAGGGAATGGTCGAAGGGTCGACCGCTGGCTGCCTTTGACCAGTCGAGATGGCCTAGCGGAATCTTCGCGAAGAAGGAAATCATACCATTTGGGGGAGTTGTGATAGACTTCTTGGCTTGGGGCATTTCCCATATCGCGCATTGGCTCCATCGATCCCATGTTCATGTCAGTCATCTTCATGTTGAATCCAGGTTGGTCATACATGCCCATCCGCACTTTGGAATCTGGGATGCCGAGAGTGCTGGCCGGGGTGAGGGCGAACAGATTTTTCCAATCGAACATTCTCATGGTGTCGTAAACAAAGGGCTGGGGCATGGGGGTGGCCGCGTGCTTATCTCCTGAGCCTATCCATAGTGACGCGTGTCCCGAGCCATCCTGTGCGGTGCTGCGGAATTCGTAAGAGCCGCCGCGGGCGGGAATTTTTACGAGGACGTCGTAGGTTTCTGCCACGGCGATAAATAGGGGAGTCTCGATCGGCAGGGGCTGGACGTTTTGACCATCGGCGGAAATGATGGTCATCGGCCCCCCGGCGTATTGGAGGTAGAAATTTGAGCTGGTTCCGCCGTTGATGATGCGGAGCTTGACGGTGTCCCCAGGCTTGGCGTGGAGGTTGCTTTTTTGTTGGCCATTGATGAGAAAGGCATCGTATGCCACATCGGCGAGATCCATCGGCGGCATACGCATGGCTTCACGTTGCCAAAACTGGGCAACTTTTCGGGTCTTCCAAGCGCCGAGCAGGCTCTGCGATGTCTTCTTTCTGACGCCCATCGCTTCTGAACCTCGGCGGAGGAGGCGCATCACATCCCCCGGCGCTGAATCTGTCCAGTCGGAGAGCATGACGACTTGCTCAAGGGAGGATTGTTCATGACGATGCCGAGGTTCGATGATGATCGCTCCATAGAGCCCTTGTTGTTCTTGGAGGCCGGTGTGGGAGTGATACCAGTAGGTGCCGGCCTGGCGGATGGGGAAACGGTAGGTGTGTGTGCTGAGAGGTTTGATGGGGAGAAAGCTGATGTAGGGGACGCCATCCTGAAGCGGTGGAACTAGGAGCCCGTGCCAGTGGAGGGAGGTGGGTTTGTCCATGTTGTTCGTGGTGGGCGACGGGATCGAGTTGTTGATGCTGATGCCAGTGCGGGGTGTTCCTGTGAAATTGACGGTCTTTTCCGTCACGGTGAGGTTGTAGACCTTTTCCTCTGCTTGCAGGGTGGTTGCCAAGATCAGGAGGGCTGAGAGCTTTATGATCGTGGTGGTGTAAGTTGAGAACATAGGTCTTTTGGGGTGGCCGTTTCGGGTGTGGAGGCTGAAGCCTACGTGGCTACTCGAAATCCAGCGCTTGTGGGATTGTCTCGGAGTCGCTGTTTGGGGCGGCGGTGCCTGCTGCGGGGAGGATTTCTTCGACTAGGCGGTCGATGCCTTCTTGGGCGAAGATGCTGTTGGGATACATGCGCCGGGCTTTTAGATACCAGGTGAGGCTGAGGCCGGTTTGGCTTTGCTCTTCGAGCCGTTCGGCTTTTTTAATGACGCTGATGAAGGAGGAGACGTCTTCGCTGATGTTTTCGGAGAGGATTAGCAATTCGCGGTCGTTGCCGAAGTCGCCGCGCGCTTGACGCACCGCTTCCCATGCTCCCCAGGGGTTTTTGGCGTCGGCTAGGGCTTTGATCTTGGCCATCGCCATGCGGATGTCCATCATTCCTACTAACGCTTTCTCTAACTGTTCTTTGCGCTGTGGGTCGCTTTGCACGGCGGCGATGAAGCGTCCCTGCTGTTTCATGATCTCGCGGTGGTTGCCTTGGCTGAGTAGGCTGTCCAGCTCGTTGATCGTCGTCACTTGGACGTCGGCGACTGAGGCGAACAGGTCGTTCTGCTCTTTGATTCGTGGGTTGAGGGGCCATGCTTCGATCGCCATCCGCATTTGCCTTTGGTATTCTTCCATCTCTCCTTTTTGGCCGGCGATCTTCGCCTGTGCCAAGCTGGTGTTGCTCAGGTTGGTGTAGAATTGGATCCCGGCTTTGGCTTTGGAGAAGTTGAAGTCCTTGGCGCCGGTGCGCATGCGGTCCACTACCTCGTCGGCGGTGGCGTAGTCTCTGACTTCCATGGCGCTGAGCAGGGCGTCGGCGTCTTGGACGAAGCGGAGCACTTTTTGTTTTTTGTTGCGTTCGAGGGTGCGGATGCGGGGCAGGTATTCGCCGACGAAGAAGGCTGCCGCGAGGTGCTTCGAGGCGCCCTCCATTTCGTTTTTTTCCACGAGGTATTCGAAGGCGCGCACGCCTTCGTCGACGTCGCGCACGACTTCGTTGGCGAACATGTCGAGCGAGGTGACGGTCGGGCTGACGCCGAGTCCTTTGGCGAGCATTTTGTCGGCGTCTGAGCCCTCTTTGATTTCGATGCTGCCGTCGCCATCGTTGAATAGGCGTCGGTAGATGCGGGTGGCCATGAGGACGTGTTCCCAGCGGCGCTGCACGGCGAACTGCAGGATGAGTGCTTGGTATTCGATTTTGGCCTGGAGTTCGGAGATGCCGATTTTGGTGTTGTTGGCGACCTTCATGGCCTTGATTTCGACGAGGCGTTGCAGGTAGCTGGCGACGCGGCCGGCGTCGGCGGCGGACTTTCCGGTATCGGGCTGGCCGCCTTGGCCGCCTTTGTTCTCTCGCGGCGTTTTGTCGATCACCCGTTTGGAGGTATCGACTTCGACGTTCCAGTGGAGTTTTTTGCCTTCGTTGTCGAGTGCGAGGTTGGCGGAGGCGAGGGCGGCGGCGTTTTTCTGGCCGTGATAGACGCCGAGGATGGCTTGTGAGAGGGAGTCGCAGAGGTTGGCGTCGATACGGTAGCGCGAGGCGCGCGGCAGCAGGGCGACGGCGCGCTGCAGGTGGCCGCTGCCGCGCTTGTGCGGCGATAGTTCGTCGAGAACCTGTTTGATCACCGCGCGGTATTTTTCGTCTTCTAAGTTGTCGTCCTCTGGGGTGTTGAGGTATTTTTCAAAGCGCGCCCGCAGCAGGCGGTTGTTGTTGATGTTCCAGTTCTGCCCGTCCCAGCTGAACATTTCTGTGCCGGGGTTGAAGACCGGTACGTCGGTGCCGAGGAACGGTTTGTCGCTCTTCGGCTGCTGGCGGTTGACCACCGTGGTGGTGCCGGGGGAAGAGGTGGTGGTGCTGGGGGTGGTGAGGACTTGTGCCTCGGTGGTGGCGATCGCCGCAGCGGCGAGCAAGGTGGCGGGGATGGGTCTCATGGCGGGGATGGGTAGGGGGCGTTTAGGATCTCTCGATCTGGCGGGCTTCGAGGGGAGCCTTTCCGGGGACGTAAACAAGGATGGTGAAGCGGTCGCCGACGTTGATATTCACGTCTTTGAATTCTTGCGGCACGAGGACGGGTAGGATTTCTTTCAGATTGCCTTGCTCGACGAGGACGCTGACCAGTTGGCCGTGATCGGGTGTCCAGCGGAGCTTGGCCTCGATCACGCCGGTGATTTTCCACTCGGTGCCGCTCATGCTGTCGCCTCTGGTGACGTAGTCGGCGATTTTGAGCTGGCTGACGGCGCGCATCGGGTCGCCGGAACGGGTGAGAACCAAGATGATCCCGCCGGCGACTGCCACGACGATCAAGGCGATAATTGCTATTTGGGTCGCATTGACTCCTTGTCGTGCTCGTCGTGCCATGGCTAGTTAGGGGAAGGTAGCGGGGGCATCGGGTGATGACAAATGGCGAATTTTGTGACGTTTGGCGGTTTGGTGTCGGCTACCACTGGTGTCGTTTTGCGCCGATATAGGTGGCGGTCAGCCCGGCGATGATGTGGAGCAGTAGCATGGCGATACAGATGTTGGTGGCCACGAGGGCGGTGTCTTCGGTGACTTTGTTGATCGCTTGCGAGTAGATTTCGTCTTTCATCGAATCGAGGCTCCCAGACCAGCCCCAGAATGCGGAAATCAGCGGTCGGGTGAGTGGTTCGATCCAGTCGGGTAGGGCGAGGATGGCGCCGGAGAG
>QIKC01000062.1 GCA_003232855.1 Verrucomicrobiales bacterium | reverse complement strand
CGGACGACGAGCTGCCGTCGATCTCAGACTGCGATGTGATCGCGAAGGTCGATGCCGGTGGGATGGGGGTGGTCTATCGCGCGCGGCGCAGTGAGCCGCCACGAAAAATCGTCGCCATCAAGGTGATGAAATTCGCAGGCCTTTCCCACACGGTCGCGGCGCAGCGATTCGCGGCCGAGATCGAGGCATTGACCCACATCAGCCATCCGAACGTGGCCGCCATCCTCGACGCCGGGACGACCTCTGAGGGGAGTCCTTATTACATGATGGAGTGGGTCGATGGGCAGCCCTTAGACCTCTATTTGGCGAGTGCGGACTTGGATCTGCGGCAGCGCTTGGTGCTTGCTCAGAAGATCTGCACCAGCGTCGCCGCGTGCCACCAGGTGGGCATCGTCCATCGCGATCTCAACCCGGGAAATATTTTAGTCGATGCGAACGGCAATTCTAAATTGCTAGATTTCGGTATCGCGAAGCTGCTGGCTCCCGATTCTGGCACCAAAATTCCGACGACTGCCACGGGGGCGTTGGTCGGATACCCGGGGTATGTTTCCCCGGAACAAGTCGCCGGCACCGCCATCGGCCCTCCTGCAGATGTGTTCGTTCTGGGGATTCACCTGTGTTTGCTCTTTGGTGGGACACACCCATTTCCGTCGAAATCCACTGCCAGTGCCGACCAGATGGCGGCGATTTTACGTGAACAGCCCATCCTGCCATCGCGGTCGAAATTTCCCCGCGATTTGGTGGCGGTGATCCGCAAGGCTCTGGAGCAGGATCCCTCTCAGCGTTATAGCACTGGGGGCGAACTGGGTAAAGATTTGCAAAACATCCAGACTGGGCACCCCGTTTCTGCGCGCCCTATCACCACCAGCTATGTCTTGAGTCGGGCGCTCGCCCGGCATCGTTCCGCCGCCGCCGCGCTCGCTATTGCCCTGTTCGCCATCTGCTTAGTGCTCGCTGTGCAATGGCACTCCCGGAGCCGGGAGGCGCTGGCACGAGAGCAGCACGAAATCGAGCTACTGGTGGCCAAAGCTGAAAACTATGGGCAGGGCGGCGAGTGGAATGCGGCGCTCGATGCCCTACGCTCTGCGAGTACAAGGCCCGCGAGCGATCTTGCGGCCATCTACCTCGGTATCGTCGAGGCGGCGCTCGCCCTCGGGGATATGGCGGCTGCCGAGCAGGCTCTCGAAAACGCCGCCGAGCACGACACCGCCACTGGCAACAAGCAGGCGGCGCGGATCGATTATTGGCGTGCCCATACCCTTATCGGTGTCGAGAATAGCGATCATGCAAAGGAGCTGCTCGCACGCGCCATTTCCCTTGGCACGCTACCACCCGTGAACGCCCTCGTCGCGCGTGCGGCTCTGGCCGAGGATCCAGATGTGGGGCTCGCACTTCTACAGGAGGCTCGGAAAATACGCCCTTTCGACCGCCAGGCACTCATTCTCAGCGCCCGCCTCGCTCTACTAGTCGGTCGTCCGCAGGAGGCCACTGCCACCCTTAAAGCTGCGGATGAACTGTTCCGAAATAATAACGAAATTCGCGTTTTGTTAGTTCTTAATCTCGCTCGCCAAGACAAAATAATACAGGCAAAAAAAATCATCGCAGCCATCGAATCTGATGGGGAAACAGATCTCGCTAGGCAACTCCGCACCGCGCTCGAGGGCATCATCATCGGGCAGAGCTACTACACCACTCTCTGGGGAATGGATACGTTAGCCGAAAAAATGAAGCGACTCGCTGTCACAAGCCGACTCAGAGCAAGTCTGGGCAGCGCGATCCCGGATTCAATGCCCGCACTCTCCTCGGGAATGCTACAAAATTTTCTCGTTCGCGATCTGTCCGCCATCATGCGGATGATCACGGACAATAAAACTCCGATGGAACAACAGTTTGATGACGCTCTTGAAAGGAGGCCGCCGAGCATCCTCGCCGCTTCCATCATCGGAGCAAATATGCTTGGCAAGCTCGCTGGCAATGACCACAACGAAGGGGACGCGCTGCGCTACTGCACCAAAATCGAAGGGCTGCTTACGATCTCCCACCACCCGCAACTCATCGCGATGAATCTAGAGAGCTGCGCCCTCGTTCGCTTTCTTCACGGAAAAAAATATTCGCACCCACAGTCCATCGAAATTGCACTCGGTTACGTGATCCGCCGTCTCGCACACCCCGTCCCGATCGCGCCACCGCCACTCGATGCCCTGCTACACGGATGCCGGGGCAATACGGAAGATTACGCGATCATCGCGAGGCTTTCACGTTTGCAATTTAAACAAAATCCAAACTCGCCAAGACATCTGATCACTTTATGCGAAGATGATTTTAGAGTGGGAAAAATCGCCCAAGTGTTAGAAAATTTGGAGAAGCTTTCGACCTTAGAAAATGTGACCCAATCTCATCTTGATAGTGCGGAAAATTTGCGTTCTGCAATCCGTGAAAAAGTAACCCTATTGCTCGGTGAGAAAGAAGGTCGAACGGAGGCACTGCGATAATTTCGGCGGCCAAGGCGCACATCGCCGCGCGCACCCTCTCGATGTTCTGATCCCCGGCAAGGATGACGAAGTCGATGTCTTTGCTGAACTCAGCCGCACCGTAGAGCACGCAGGCTTGGCCGCCCATCAGCAGGCAACGGACGTCATGAGCCAGCATGGTCTCGGAGACCAAGCGGATACGGCCTTCAGTCATCACTCCCCCGATCAAAAGCGCGGATTGCCGCTGCCGCGCTGCACTTGGCGAATTGCTCAAGTTCCTCCCGGCTCCAGAATGGGCTCTGGCTATCTGCATCTGGCTCCAGCGATCCCGCCCAATTCGAGGTAGTTCGTCCACGCTTCGGCGGTCGCCAGCAGCCGCTCTTGCGGTGTCTTACGGTACCAGTCTAGCCACTCGGGTTCAACGATTTCTGAGAGATCGATCATGCAACGCTCGCCCCCCAGACTTCCTGCGTCAAGGCCGCCTAAATTTGCTGCCATGCCCAATCCGCGACGTGGCCAATACCGTCACTACCAATGCCATTTTCAAAATGAACACTTCGATTTCCAAAAAAAGTGGCTCGGGACGGAATCGAACCGCCGACACAGGGATTTTCAATCCCCTGCTCTACCAACTGAGCTACCGAGCCTTCGCCTAAGCGAATTTGGGAGAGCGCCGATCCTACGATAGTTCCCGCCCGGCGACAAGGGGGAATTTCCTGTGGCAACCGGGCGGCGAGACGTCGAGGCAGTTTGTCACCTCCTTCCCTAACGCCCCCCTCGGCCCGACGGTTGCAAACCGTCGCCACTTTTTCAGAGCGCGGCGGCGTAAAGCCGCTCGAAATCCTCTGCCGCGACGGGGCGTGGGTTGAAATTCGCAGTCCATTGAGCGGCGGCGGCTCGCGCCAGTTCGGGGAGGTCGTCGGCCGCGATCCCGTAGCCGGAGAGCGCAGTGGGCATGCCGGCCAGCTCGAGGTAGTCGCCAACCCGGGTGGCCAGATCTCCGCCCCCGAGCTGGGCGTAGTGGGCGGCGACGGCGGGGTCGGCGGCGTTAAAGCGAATCACCTGCGGCAGCATGAGGCCGACGGCCTCGCCATGGACGATATCGAACTTCGCCGTCAGAGGGTTCGCCGCCGCGTGGGCGGCGCCGAGCATGCTGTTCTCGATGGCGGTGCCGGCGTAAGCGGCGCCGAGCTGCATGAGAGCGCGCGCCTCGAGGTCGGTAGGGTCTTTGATCACGCGCTCAAAGCCGCGCTCGAGCAAATCGAAGGCCAGCTTCGAATAGGCGCCGCTAACGGCACTGCGCGTTTTGGTGACGGCGGTCTCGATGGCGTGGGTGAGCGCATCGATGCCGGTGTGGGCGGTGACGATAACGGGCTGTGTTAGGGTGAGTTCGGGGTCGAGGACGGCGATCTTGGCGGCGGCTTTCTTATCGCCACAAGCCATCTT
>QIKC01000098.1 GCA_003232855.1 Verrucomicrobiales bacterium | reverse complement strand
ACGGCTCTGACGGAAATATTTGATCGCATTGGCCTTGTCCTGAAACCTGAAGCCATCGGAAAACTCCAAGCGTACCGCGAGTTCGGCGAAGGCGACCTCACCCATTGGCACGACGAGCCCGTCTCGTTCGGCAAACGCGAATTCCGCTCCCGCCCTGTTCACCGTGACAATCCGAGCTAGGCTGCCGTGAACCTCCCCGCCCTTATCACCGAGATCCAGTTGCTCGACGCCGCGCTGGTCGGGCGTGCGACCTCGGCGGTCAACGTCGCCCTCACAGCGCGCAACTGGTTGATCGGTGCCTACATTGTCGAGTTCGAGCAGAACGGCGAAGACCGGGCGGCGTATGGGGAGAAATTGATCCCCGAGCTTGCGAAAAAGTTGGGTATCCGCGGGCTATCGAGTTCGACCCTTTGGCATTGTAAATCCTTCTACGTGACCTACCCACAGATTCTCCAGTCGCTGGCTGGAGAATTCCCTAAGTTGCTGAAATCGAATGCGTTACCAATTCTCGCGTCAGTGACACGAGAATTGCAGCATCCGAAAATTCCTGATACGGAACAACCTTCGATTCCTCAGATCGCCCCCTACGAGATCCTCACCACCCTCTCTTTCACCCATCTCGTCGAACTCCTCAAGATCGACGACCCACTCAAGCGCGCGTTCTACGAGATCGAGGCGATCAAGGGGCGCTGGTCGGTGCGCGGGCTGAAACGCCAGACCGGCTCGCTCCTTTTCGAACGTACCGGGCTCTCAAAAAACAAAGAAAAACTCATCGAGCTGGCGAACACCGGCGCCGCCCAACTCGCGCCCGCCGACATCATTCGCGATCCTTACATCTTCGAATTCCTCGGCTTGCGCCCGTCGGAAACCGTCGAAGAATCCGATCTCGAATCCGCCCTGCTCGATCACTTGCAGGCCTTCCTGCTCGAACTCGGTCGCGGCTTCTGCTTCGAGGCTCGGCAGCGCAAAATCCTCATCGGTAGCGACCACTACTTCATCGACCTCGTCTTCTACCACCGCGTGCTCAAGTGCCACGTTTTGATCGAGTTGAAAGTCGAACCCTTCAATCACGAGAACGCCGGCCAGCTCAACACCTACCTCAACTGGTACCGCCAACACGAGATGCATGACGGCGACAATCCGCCTGTCGGCATCCTGCTCTGCACCGACAAAAAATCACCGTTGGCGCAGTACGCCCTCGGGGGCATGGACGAGAACCTGTTCGTCTCCGACTACCAGCTCCAACTCCCCGATCCGGAAGAGCTGTTGGCCTTCCTAGAGCGCGAACTCACATTCCATGGCAACTGAACGCTGAACACTATCAAACCGACAAACTCCCCATGCCCATTTTCGAAAAACCCCCGCTCGACACCCTAGCCATGGCCAAGGACCGCTGGACGCCGATCTACCTCGAACACGGGCGCCTCGAGGTCGACGACTCCAGCATCAAATGGATCGGTGCCGACGGCCTGCTCGCCCGCATTCCCGTCGCCACCGTCTCCGCCCTCATCCTCGGGCCGGGCACCACATTGACCCACGCCGCCATCAAGGTCTGCGCCGACTGCAACACTCCGCTCTTCTGGATGGGTGCCGACGGCCTCCGCTTCTACGCCTACGGCATCGCCCCCAACCACGCCAACTCCATGGCCCGAAAGCACGCCGGATACTGGGCCGACCGGAAGAAAAAAGAAGAAATCGCCCGCCGCATGTTCCGTTTCCGCTTCGAGGACGTCGAGGTGGACAGCGCCACCGTAAAACAGCTGCGCGGCATGGAGGGGCAGCGGGTGAAGCGGGTCTATGCCCAACTCGGGGTCGAATACGGCGTTACCTGGAAAGGCCGCGACTACAACCCGAAGAACTGGAACCTCGCCGACGGCGTCAACAAGGCTCTCTCCGCCGCCAACGCCAGCCTCTACGCCCTCACCGCCGCCGTCGTTTGTTCAATGGGCTACATCCCTCAGCTCGGCTTCGTCCACGACGCCGGTACCTTGCCCTTCATCTACGATGTCGCCGATCTCTACAAACATCAAACCAGTTGGCCCGCCGCCTTCCACGCCATCAGCCAAGAACCGGACGACGATGGCACCCTCACTCGCAAGCTCCTCAAAGCGCGAGTCGAGCAACTCCGCCTCCTCCAACAGATGCCCAAAGACCTCGAACGTCTGTTCACTTTCTAAGTGATAATTTTCAGAAAATAACATAATGACCGTAATTGTCGCCCATGATACCCCCGACGCCATTCGTGGCATGTTGAAACGTTGGTTCATCGAACCGCGCCCCAACGTCTTCATCGGTACCCTTAATGCCCGCGCCCACGCCAAAACCATCGCCTACATCCGACGTAACTCGCGCGATTTCGGCATGCTCATCATTTCCTCAGCACCCAATTGCCAAGGTTACATCATCGAAACCACTGGCTCCACACCCCGCAAGGAAGTCGATTTTAGCGGCCTCAAACTGATCGCCGAAAAATGGATCGACCCCGAAAATGTCCCGTTTTAGAACGCGTTGCATTCTAGCTGTTATGGCGCTAACTCGTTGATATTCCAGTGATTTCCCCACCCGCGTGGGGATGGCCCGCAGTACGACGGAATGACGGCACGGGAGATTGCGATTTCCCCACCCGCGTGGGGATGGCCCGACTTGCTCGGGCAATTCTCGGGCGCAACCTCGGATTTCCCCACCCGCGTGGGGATGGCCCGCTCCGTGAGCGCGTTGTTAGAAAGATTCACTGGATTTCCCCACCCGCGTGGGGATGGCCCGCTGGCCACCCCCGGTGGGTTTGTGATCCCCCCGATTTCCCCACCCGCGTGGGGATGGCCCTGGCAAAGACTCGCACGGCGGCTGCCGCATCGGGATTTCCCCACCCGCGTGGGGATGGCCCGGGTCTGTCACC
>QIKC01000304.1 GCA_003232855.1 Verrucomicrobiales bacterium | reverse complement strand
ATCGTCCTCCACGCCAACCGGGCCCGTCACATTTTTCGCAAAGCGATAGCCCAGCGCGAAGGCCGCCAGCTCGCGCACCGCCGCAGGCTCTTCATCCAACGCAGCATCGAGCAATTCCCGATCTTGGTCGGTGGCAGATCTCGCCACCGCCAGCTCGAACACCCGCAACAATTCCCAGTGCGACACCGAATCAAAAGTCGCCGCCATAACCAACAGGCGCTCGACGAAACCCAGCGTCCCCTCGGAAGCGATCTTACCGGCGACGTGGTAAAGCGCATCCAGCCGACGTTGCTCGATGCGCACGTTGAGAATACTTTGGATCCGCCGCGCCATCTCCACACCTCCCCCATTCCGCGCCGCCCCCAACAGGTGCTCGATCGGTGCCTCCACCATCGCCAACTGCTTCGACGCGCCGTCGCGAGCAACAAAATCCTCCGCATCGAGATCGGCGATCTGCTCGCTCACTCGCGCCAGACCCTCGCTGTCGAGAAACAACGTTCCGAGTTTTTCAAAGAAGCCGTCCGCTGTGGGATCGAATCCCAAATCGAAGAGGATCGCACGCCCCGGATCACTCGGTCTCGCGAGTTCCTCTTCGGCTTCGAGCGCCTCCGCCCGAACCTCGGGTGCCACCAGTAAGGTCACTGCCAGCATTGGCAAAAAAAAGGCGAACAGAGAGAAACAGGTGCAAATATTTCCCATTGGAGTGGGGGCTACGGACTCGGGTCTACAAACCTTCTAGGCTAAACCACAACGGCACGAGCCGCAAGGCGGTAGCAAATTTCGAAAAGGCGGAATCGGCGCCCTACTCCGCGTCCGCGATCGCGCTCAACCCGAACTCCTCACGAGTCCCCACATCCACCTGCGCTCGCACGCCCTGCTTGATACAGGCCGCCTCCATCAGATTGCGGATCGCGCGGATCGTGACACCCTGCCGGCCGATCACGATACCGGTATCCTCTTTGGCCAAAACCACGCGAAACACGTGCGTATCGCCGTCCAGATCGTGAAGAATACTCGCCTGCGCGGGATGATCGATGAGATTTGCCACCACGTATTCCAAGAACTCTTGGAGCGCGACGGCTGAATCCATGGCGAATAATAAACCCCTGACGGATGCTACTCGGCAGCAGCTACCGCCTTGCGTTCCCTTTTAATCAAGCTGGTGACCGTCTCCGAAGCCTTCGCCCCGTGACCTAGCCATTTTTCGACCTTTTCCAGATCGAGCTTGTAAGCCCCATCGGCCATCGGGTCGTAAGTGCCCAGCACTTCAATGTAACGCCCATCGCGACGCGCGCGTGAATCTGCTGCGACCACCCTGTAGTAGGGACGGTCTTTACTTCCTTCTCGTCTCAAACGAATCGCAACTGCCATAGTATCAAAGGTTCAACCCGTGGGCTGAGGCATTCGCTCAGATCCCTTAGGGGCGCCTAATCTGTCCCAAAATTGGCATTTGCCAAGAAGTATTTCACCGAGATCAAACAACCGCTAAAAACCCATGCCTTTCGGCATCCCCCCGCCCATCCCACCACCCATGCCGCCGCCCAACTGATCCATCATTTTCTTCATCTTGCCCTTACTCTTCATCATCTTGCGCATCTGGCCAAACTGCCGCAGAAACTGGTTCACCTGAGTGATGCTGTTGCCGCTGCCCTTGGCGATGCGCAGACGGCGTTTGCCGTTGAGCAACTCCGGGCGGCTGCGCTCCTTCGGGGTCATCGATTGCACGATGGCCTTAACCCGCAGCAGCTTGCCCTCGTCCATGGCGCCCGCCAGCCCCTTTAATTTCGCCCCGCCGGGCAGCATCCCCAGCAGGCCCTCCAGCGGCCCCATCTTCTGCATCATGTCCATCTGTGCGAGGAAATCGTTGAAATCGAAAGATTTCTTCTGCATCCGCTTCGCCATTTTGAGCGCGTCCTCCTCGTCGATCGCCTCAGAAGCCCTCTCGACCAAGCCAACCACATCCCCCATGCCCAGAATGCGTTCCGCCATGCGCATCGGCACGAACACATCCAAATTTTCCAACTTCTCCCCCTCGCCGATAAACTTGATCGGCCGACCCGTCACCTTGCGCATCGACAATGCCGCCCCGCCGCGCGCGTCGCCGTCCAGCTTGGTCAAAACGATACCCGTCACGCCGACCGCGTCGTGAAAGTGCGACGCCACAGAGACCGCCTGCTGACCAGTGGCGGCATCGGCCACCAGCAGCGTCTCCTTCGGTTTAAGAAATTTGCACAGCCCCTGCAGTTCCTTGACCAGCTCGGTATCGATTTCCTGACGCCCGGCGGTATCGAAAATCAACACGTTGCCCCCCTGCCCCTCCGCCCAGGCCAGCGCCTTCTTAGCGACTTTGACGATGTTTTTCTCACCGGGCTCCGGCCGATAAACCGGCACGTCGATCTCCGCAGCCAGAGTGGCCAGCTGCTCGACCGCCGCCGGACGATACAGATCGCAGGCCACCAGCAGCGGCTTGCGACCATCCTTCTTCAAACGCAGTGCCAGCTTCGCCGAGGTGGTGGTCTTGCCCGCGCCGTTAAGGCCACACATCACGATGCGCGCCGGTGGGTTGAGGTCGAGCGGCGCCGCATCGGCACCGAGCAAATCGACCAGTGCGTCTTGGAAAATCTTAACGATCTGCTGCCCCGGAGTGATGCTCTTCAGCACCTTCTCCCCCAGCGCCTGCTCCTTTACCGTGGCGATAAAGCCCTTGGCGACGCCGAAATCCACGTCCGCCTCCAGCAACGCCATGCGCACCTCGCGCATCGCCTCATCGACGTTCTTTTCGGATATTTTGCCCTGGCCTTTGAGCTTTTTGAAAACACTTTCGAGGCCGCCGGAGAGTTGCGAGAACATGGCTCGCACCATATGGAGTTTCCCGATGCTGCCAAGCGCGAAAGCGCCCCGAGAGAACTAGCG
>QIKC01000124.1 GCA_003232855.1 Verrucomicrobiales bacterium | reverse complement strand
GCTGCCGGCTCGCCGCAAACAGCCCTCCGCCATCGCGCGCACCACCGGTTCACTGACTGCGCCGTGTTGCTCTAACAAATCTTTCCCGACTCCGAGAAGCTCGCTCTTGGCGGCATTGGCATAGGTGACAAAGCCGTACTCGAATACCTCAGAGGATCCGGGCACGTCGGTGATGCGCGAGGCGATCAGCCCGCCGCTACACGACTCCGCGACGGCTAGTCGCTGACCTGTGGCGGCCAGCTCGGCGACCACTGCTGCCTCGATACCCAAATCGCCGCAGCCCTGGCCGACGTAATCCTCCTCCGAGGCGGAGCGGATGCGATCGGCCAGCGCGTCCACCACCTCCGCCGCGCCGATGCAGCGCACGATGACGCCACCGGCCTTGAGGCAATAGCCCAATTCGAAGGAGCCGAGTGCGTCGGCGAGCACGGGTTCGAGGCGGGCGGCCAACTCCGATTCGCCCAACCCCATGAAGAAATGGTTTCGGCATACCGGCGCCTCGATGCCCGCTCCGGCCAACAGGCTGCGCAGCCGCGGCAGCACTTCGGCCTCGAACATCGGCTTCAGTTCGCGCGGTGGCCCGGGCAGCAAAAATACGTGCGCATTCCGCCCCCCCAGCCCGGCGGGCAGGTACAGCCCCGGCGCGGTGCCGCAGTCGTTGGGTAACACTTCGGCTCCCTGCGGCACCATCGCCTGGCGACGGTTGATCTCGCGCATCGGCTTGCCGGAGTGCGCCTCCACGCGACGGCGGATCGCGGCGGTCACCGCCACGTCTTCGACCAGTTCCAACCCTAACAGTTCGGCACTAAGCTCGCGGGTGATGTCGTCTGAGGTCGGCCCGAGACCACCGGTGACTAGCACTACCCGCGCGGTGCGCATCGCCTCGTCGAGCTCCTCTTTGATCGCCTCGCCGTCGGGGATCGAGGTCTGCTTGGCGATGCGCAGGCCGATCTCGAACAACTGCTCGCCAAAGTAACCGACGTGGGTATTAACCACCTGGCCGAGCAGCAGCTCGGTGCCGGTATTGATCACCTCGACCCTCATCGCCCGATCATCGCGTGATTACTCCGCGACGCTGGAGCGGAAGGGCACCGTCACCGCGTCCGACCACAACTCCTCCAGCGAGTAATGATCGCGGCTCTCGGTGTGGAATATGTGTACCAACACGTCCACGTAATCCAGAATCAGCCACTGACTCTCCGGGCTGCCGTCGGTCACTCGCGGGCGCAAATCGTGCTCTGCGTGCAACTTGTCCCCCACCTCCCTGCGGATGGCTTTCAAATGCGGCGTCGAGGTACCAGTGCAAATAACGAAATAATCGGCGATCGACGAGATACCGCGCAAATCGAGCACCGTGACGTTCTCCGCCTGCATTTCATCTGCGTAACCGGCCACAGCAAGCGCCAGTTCTTCACCTTCAAAGACTTTCGTAGATAGCATAAAATTATCGAGCCAAGGTTACTCCCCCCACAGCCGAATCAATCAAAAAATATTCGGCGCTCACCCGGCAGCGCGCAGGCGCCTATGGATAGATCAAATAGTCCCGGCGCTGAGCACGAAAAGCACGACACCCCGCCCCCCAAGAAGCCGCGATCTGCGCCCCGCTCTTGCCCGATTCTAGGTCTCTGCGCAGCGAATCGGAACCATACACCTTAAACAACAAACTGCGCCCCGCCGCCCCGGCATCAGCGATCAAATCGATGCCGTCCCGCTTCGAGAGCCGGTAGATCGCCTCCAGCAACACCAGATCCAGCGCCGCCAGATCCACGACCCGAGCCTCGTCAATCTCCACGCGAACCCCGCCCCACCCCGGTTTCTTGCGAACGCGCACAAGGGGCGAAAACTTGACCCCAGCCAGTCCCTCCGCCCTCAGCAAGGCGGCCAGCTCGCCGCCATCGATACCCTTCGCCGCGACGTACTCAAAAGGCGTCCGCGTCCCCGTGCCGGCATCGATCCCCGGCACATGCTGCGCGATCCCGGTGGCGATGTAATAAGCCGGCGAGCTGACCCGCGGAATATTCGGCGAAGTTCGCACCCAGGGCAGCCCCGTCGCCCGCCATCCCATCGAACGCCGCCAACCGCGCATCGGCACCACCGTCAGCGCGGGCGCCACCTTGATCCAGCCCTCGCCGACGATCATCTTCGCCAACTCACCCGCGCTCAACCCGTGCACGAAAGGCACCGGGTATTGGCCGACGAAGGATTTCCACGCGCTTTCCAACGGCGGCCCCTCCACCCGCTCGCCACCCAGCGGATTCGGCCGGTCGAGCACCACAAAACGAACCCCCGCCTCAGCCGCCGCCTCCATGCACAATCCCATCGTGCTCAAATACGTGTAACACCGCGCGCCGACATCTTGGATATCAAACAACAACACATCGATGCCCGCGAGCATCTTCCGCGTCGGCTTGCGCGTTTTGCCATAGAGAGAAAACGCGGTCAACCCAGTCACCGAATCAACACGCGAGGCCACCCATTTCCCCGCCAACTCGGTCCCGTCCAGCCCGTGCTCCGGCGTGTAAAGCGCCACCAAATTCACCTCCCGGGCGCGATGCAACAGCAGCCGCGTCTTGGTGCCAGAGGCATCGACACCGCTGTGGTTCGTGATCAGTCCAACCCTCGCCCCCTTCAAAATCGCATACCCATCCGCCCGCAACCGGTCGATCCCCAGCTCCACCACCGCCTTGCGCTTTTCGAAAAGCCGCGCCTGCAACCCCCCGGCGAGCGCGGTAAAAAGAGCCAGGCCGACGAGTTTACTGAGGAATTGGGTTGTTTTGCCAGCCAGCATCGCTATCGAAGGAGGAACGAATCTATGGATGCTGCACACCTTGGTCAACTGATCCTCACCGGGGTGCCCGGCACCTCGCTCGACGCCGACACTGCGGCGCGCTTCAAAGCGATCCAGCCAGGCGG
>QIKC01000205.1 GCA_003232855.1 Verrucomicrobiales bacterium | reverse complement strand
GTCGATTTGGTAGAATATCGAAAATTCATCGACCATCCCGATTTGGAGAGGTTGCTGGGTGATGTCGAGGTGAAATTATTACAGCTCAGCTACCGCGCTTTTCCCCTGCACCGGCCTTTGATTCGGGAATATCAGCGGCTTCTTCATCTGCTCACGCGGGGCAAGACGAAGGGGCTCGATGGGGCGCTCGAGGAGTTGGCGGCGGCGAGGATTGCCATCGCCCGCTCTGCGGCGGACGCCAACGACTACCTCAATTGGTACCTGGCTACTCAAGTGGGGCAGCATAGTGGCGCCTTTACTGACTATAAAGCGGCGGTCGAGGAGCTGCGTCGGCCGCCGCCGCCACGCAGGGATCCGCTTTCGCAGTACCTCGATGAACTCGACAAAGAGTTCCGCTGAGGTTAAGCAGGGGCACGCGATGCAGAATTTTACGGTGAGGGAACGGCTGATCCTAGTCGCTGTGATACTGACTTTCCTGATCGGTGCCGGGCACCGTTATTGGGAAGTTAGGGATCCGACCCCGACAGATAAAATATATACTAACAATGCAAAAAATTGATTTTCAAGATGCGGTGGACACGCTGGTCGCCGCCGGTTCGCGTTTCGAAGCGGCGGCTTATGGCTTTCTGCAAGTGGCGCTGACCGATGCGATCAAGGCGCAGCGCAAGAGTACCGGTGGCGAGGATCGGCACGTGCGTGGCGCGGAGATACTGGAGGCGTTCCGCCGCCGGGCGTTGCGCGAGTTCGGGCCGATGGCACCGACGGTGTTTGATGAATGGGGGGTGCGGAGTTGTGATGACGTGGGCGAGATGGTGTTCCAACTGATCGAGGCGGGGGCTTTTGGTAAGAGCGAGCGCGACCGGCGGGAGGACTTCGCCGACGGTTACGATTTCTACGAGGCATTCACCGCGCCTTTTCTGCCGCGGGCCAAGCGGGCGGTAATGGAGTCGGGAGGGGGAATCTGATGCGGGGAACGATGGACGAAAACACTTTTTCAAAGAACATCGACCTGCCCGAGCTGCCGGTTGAGAAATTTGTCTTCGATAATGGCCTGACGCTGATCGTTCGCGAGGATCGATCCGCGCCGGTGGTCAGCTTGCAAGGTTGGTGCCAGACCGGCAGCGTTCATGAGGGCGAGTGGCTGGGCGCCGGGCTGTCGCACATTTTGGAACATATGCTTTTCAAGGGCACGCAGACACGTGCGCCGGAGGCGGTGGCGCGGGAGATCGGTTCGCTGGGTGGCCAGATGAATGCCTACACTTCCTTTGACCGCACCGTTTATTACATCGATTGCCCCGGCGATAGCGCTTCTGGATGCCTGGATGTGTTGATGGACGTGGTGGCGCAGGCGGCGATTCCGGAGGACGAGTTTGCTCGCGAGCAGGAGGTGATCCGGCGCGAGTTCGCCATGGGCGATGATGATCCCGACCGCGTCGCCAGCCTGGAGATGTTCTCTACGGCTTTCGCCGTACATCCTTACGGCGTGCCGGTGATCGGTTATCGGCAGGTGTTTGATCAGTTGACGCGCGAGGACGTCCTAACGTACTACCATCGCCGCTACGCGCCGAATAATTTGTTTTTCGTGGTCGTCGGCGACGTCGATCCGGCGGCGGTGCGCGAGCAGATGGAGGAGTTTTTCAAGGATCTGCCGCGGCGTCCTCTGGCGCCGATCGTGGTGGCGGAAGAGCCGCCGCAACTGGGTCGCCGCGATACGTTCAAAGCGTTTTCCACGCCGGTGAGCAAGCTTTGGTTGGCGTGGAGGATCCCCGGGGTCACGCATCCTGACATGCCGTCGCTGGATGTGCTGGCGGCGATTCTCGGGGACGGTCGCAGTTCGCGCCTGCATCGCGAAGTGCGCGAGCGCCTGGGCGCGGTTCACAGTGTGGGCGCTTTTTCTTACACTCCGGCGGACGGTGGACTGTTCGCGGTGGGGGCAGATTTGGATCCTTCAAAACGCGCGGTGGCGGAGACGGCGATCCTCGGCGAGGTGGCGCGTTTGCTCGATGGTGGCGTCAGCGAGGAGGAAATTTCCAAAGCGCGGCGGATGGCGCTGGCGGCGCAGTTGGGAACCTTGGTTACTAAGAGTGGGCAGGCGGCGGATTTGGGTAGCAATTGGATTCTCGCTCGCAATCTTGGCTTCACCCGCGAGTACTTGCGCCAGATCGCTGCGGTTGATCGCGATTCGGTGGCGGAGGTCGCTCGGCGTTACCTTGTGGATAGCGGTTTGAGCACTGTCGAGGTGGGTCCCGCGCGCGCGGCGACGGCCGCTAAAGTGGCGGTCGTTAGCGCGGGGGCGAAGAAGGAGTGCTTCGAACTCGACAACGGCTTGCGGGTGGTGGTCGAGGAGGATCGGCGCCTGCCTTTGCTGTCGATGTGTGTCGCGTTTCGTGCTGGTTTGCTGGCTGAGGACAGCGGCACTTCCGGTATCAGCTCGCTGCACGCGGCCAATCTTTTTCAAGGCACGGCTCGGCGTAGTGCCGAGGAGCTGGCGGCGGCGTTGGAGGATCTCGGCGGCAGCGCCGGTGCTGGTGGTGGTAATAATAGCATTTATGTCAGCGCTGGAGTCATGTCTCCCGACGCGGCGACCGCCTTTGAGGTGGTCGCCGAGGTGCTGCGCGAACCGGCCTTTCCCGAAGCGGCTCTGGGGCGCGAACGCGATGCTCAGCTGGCGGCGATTGACGAGGAGGATGACCGGCCGCTGGGTGCCGCGATGGTCGCCGCACGCCGCGCGCTGTTCGGCGAGCACCCGTATGCGCGTAGCCGCCTTGGCGAGCGAGATTCCGTTTCGTCGCTGACGCGCGATCGCTTGTTGGCCTTCCATCGACAACACGTCGTGGCGCGCAACGGAGTGTTAGCGATTTGCGGGGACATCGACCTCGCCCGCGCAAGGGATCTGGCCGAAGAGCATTTCGGCGGCTTGC
>QIKC01000032.1 GCA_003232855.1 Verrucomicrobiales bacterium | reverse complement strand
GCAGCTTGGTGGCCGGAGACGATGGAGTCGCTGAGGGAGATGCCGTGGCGGCTGTGGCCGGCGATGTGGAGGCCGGGAAAATTTTCTTCGCAACGGGACATGAGGGATTTGAATTGAGCGTAGCCGACTTCGTATTGGGGGATGGCTTTGGGGAAGGCGGTGTGGTGACGGAAGGTGGGTCGCCCGCTGATGCCGTAGATGTGGCGTAGGTCGGCGAGGGTGATGTCGATGAGTTCGTCGGCGGGTAGGAGGGCGAGTTCGGGGGCGCGGGTGCCGCCGAGGTAGCTGCTGAGGGTGACGTGGCCGTCGGGGGCGCGGCCGGGGAAGAGGGAGGAGGTGAAGAGGGTGCCGAGGGTGCGCACGTTCTCGATTTCGGGGTTGAGGGTGCCGAAGCCGCACAGGGTGTGGGCGACATCCTCGCGGCGGAAGCCGAGGGTGACGCTGGCGACGGGCGGGTGGTGGATCTCGGCGAGGCGGGCGAGGGGTGGCGCGGCGGCCGGGCCGATGTCTAGATCGGCGAGCCGGTGCGCGGGCAGGGCGAGGAGGACGGCGTCGAAGGATTTCGTGCGCTCGCCGTCGGCCGGGCGTGTGGTGACGCGCAGGGCGTTGGAGGTTTTCTCGATGCGGATTACTGGGGTGCGTAGGTGTACGGCATCGCCGAGTTTTTCTTGTAGCGTATCGGTTAGGACTTGGAGGCCGTGGTCGAAGGAGATTTTTTTGGCGTTCTGTTTGGAGACGGTGCCGCTGCGTTTGCGTTCACGGGCACCGCCGATTTGGCCTTTGATGAGTGAGCCGTATTTTTGTTCGAGGGCGTGGAGTTTGGGGAAGGCTTCTTTTACCGAGAGGCGTGCGGGGTCGCCGGCGTAAACGCCGCCGACGAAGGGGTTGATGGCGTAGTCGAGGAACTCCTGGCCGAGGCGGCGGCGGACGAAGTCGGCGAGGTTTTCTTCGATGTCGGGCGGGGAGGCTTTGATGAAGGGCTCGGCGAGCAGGCGCAGCTTGGCTTTGAGGGAAAATAGGCGGCTGGTGAAGAAGGAGAGCGGCGAGGTGGGCATGGCGACCGGTCGGCCGCGGCGTAGGATGAAGCGCGTTTCGGCGTCGGGGTTCGAATCGAGGCGGCGAGCGGTGAGCCCGAGGTCGGCGATCAGCTCGCCGATGCGCGGCGAGGTTTCGAGGAGGGTGTTGGGGCCGCGCTCGGCGAGATAGCCGTTTTCGCGAACGGTGCCGATGACGCCGCCGGTGCGCGGGCCGGCCTCGTAGAGGGTGACGGTGTGGCCTTGTTCGCGCAGCCGGAAGGCGGCGGTGAGGCCGGTGATGCCGCCGCCGATGACAGCGATCTGGCTCATATCGCTTTCGAATAGCGCCCTTCTTTGCCGGCGATCAGGTAGGCGTCGAAGCGCATGGCGACGATGCGGATAAAGAGTTGGCCGAGTTCGGTGACTTCGAGGCGTCCGGGGTGGCGTTGCAAGAGGCCGCCGTCTTCGAGGTCGTCGAGCGAGGCGAGCTCGGCGGCGAAATGGGTCTCGAAGTCGATGTTTAGGGATTTGGACATGGCGGCGTAGTCGAGTTCGAGATCGCACATCAGGCGCATGATGGTCTCGCGGCGCAGTAGATCCTCTGCGGTGAGCGCGTAACCTTTGGCGATCGGCAGGCGGCCGGCGTCGATGTCGGCGTAGTAGGCGGGCAGTTCTTTCTGGTTCTGCCAGTAAATGTCGTCGGCCTGTGAGATGGAGGACATGCCGAAGGAGTAGATGTCGGTGCCGCCGCGGGTGCTGTAGCCCTGGAAGTTGCGCTGTAGGGTTTTTTCACGCTGGGCGATGGCGAGTTCGTCGTCGGCGCGCGCGAAGTGATCCATGCCGATGTCGACGAAGCCGTTGGCGGTGAGCTTTTCGACGGTGAGTTTGAGCAGTTGTAGTTTGAGCTCCGGGGTTGGTAGGTGCTCTTCTTTGAGGATTTTTTGCGCGGGTTTGATCCACGGGACGTGGGCGTAGCTGAAGACGGCGAGCCGGTCGGGGCGCAGTTCGAGAATTTCGTCGATGGTCTGCTCAAAGGACTCGACGGTCTGATGGGGCAGGCCGTAGATGAGGTCGATATTGAGCGAATCGAAGCCGGTGTCGCGGATCCAGCCGACCACTTCGCGGGTGAGTTCGAGGGGTTGGATGCGGTGGACGGCTTTTTGGACGGTGGGGTTGTTGTCCTGCACGCCGATGGAGGCGCGGTTGAAGCCGACCTCGCGCAGGGCGACGAGTTTGTCGCGAGTGAGGCGGCGCGGGTCGATTTCGACTGAGGCCTCCATGTCGGGGGCGATCACGAAGCGGTCGTGTACCATCGCGCCGAGGCGACGAATTTCGTCGGCTAACAAGAAGGTGGGGGTGCCGCCGCCGAGGTGCATCTGCACGACGGAGCGATCCGGGTGCAGGTGTTGCCCCATGGCGTCGAGTTCGCGCTCGAGGTAGTCGAGGTATTTTTCGCTTTTGCTCTGCTCGGTGGTGATGACGGTGGTGCAGCCGCAAAACCAGCAGAGGCTGTTGCAGAAGGGGAGGTGAAAGTAGAGCGAAAGATCGCGTTCGGCGGTGGCGTTGTTGTGCGCGATTTTCTCTAACAAAACCGCCTTATCGACTTCTTCGGTAAAGTGGGTGGCGGGCGGGTACGAAGTGTAGCGTGGCCCGGGGACGTTGAACTTGCGGATGAGTTCGAGATCGATGGTGCGTGCGCTCATGAGAAATTCTTTACGGTGGTGACCAGGCTTTCGAGGTTTTCCAATTTGGCGTCGGGGGTGACGCCGTGGCCGAGGTTGAAGATGTGGCCGTCGAGGCCGCGCATGCTCTCTAGGATGCGCGTTGTCTCTGCGGCGATGGCATCGGGCGTGGTGGTCAGCAGGACGGGGTCGAGGTTCCCTTGCACGGCGATTTTCGCGGGCAGCAT
>QIKC01000014.1 GCA_003232855.1 Verrucomicrobiales bacterium | reverse complement strand
TTGCGAACTGGAGAGGGAGGCGGCGGTGAAGGTGTTGCTCGGGTCGGAGAGGTCGGTGGTGGCGGCGAGGTGGCGGTAGAGGAGGCCGTCGTCGACGGTCGCGACGGTGTCGCCGGTGATGCCTTTTTCGAGGAAGTCTTGGCTGTCGAAGTGGGAGCGGGAGAGGTTTGGGTAGCCGACGCGGTGGATGAGGGCGAGGTTACCGGCGTCGAAGACTTCCATCATGGGAGCCATCGTTGGGTGCAGTTGGGCGAAGTCGTTGCCGAGGTCGGTTCCGGCGCTGGTCACGGCGCTTTCGGGGATGAATAGTCCTGGGCGGATGATGGAGTTGTAGGCATCGTCGCCGCGGGGGATGACGGTGTTGAGGCCGTCGTTGGCGCCGCGCTGGAAGATGAAGATCATCTTCTTTGGCGAGCCGTGGCTGGCCGCTAGTAGGCCGTGCCCGAAGAGGCCGTGTACTAGGGAGGCGGCGGCGCTCGTTTTGAGAAAGCTACGGCGGGAGTTGAGCATGGGGCGTCGGGGTTACTGGTATTGAAATTCGGGTAATGAGAGGATCACGCCGACCGTTGCCTCGATACGGTTGGTCAAGGCGTTGCCTGAGAGTGAGTCGATGGGGCTGGGCGCGCCGTTGATGTCGCTGTCCATGAATGCGGTGATGACGGCGCGGCGTTCGGCGCTCAGGGAGCTGGCGAAGAGGACGGTGTCGAAGTGGTCGAGGATCTGTTGGCCGGTGCCGAGTGCGTAGGCGGCGAGCCATGCGTCGATGTCCCAATCGCCACTGCTGAACCCGGCGTTGGCACCGAGTCCCTGGCTGAAGCGCATGCGTTCGAGTAGGCTTTGGGTGTCGGTCCAGAAGATGCCGAGTTCGTCGAAACCGTCGGGGTCGTCCCTTTGGAATAGGGTCATCCCCATGGCTCTGCTGCGGTTGGGTAGGTTATCGTTGGCGGTGTTGGCGTCCAGTGCGCGGTAGGCGCTGTTGATGAATTCGATCGGATTTTTGATCTTGTTTGCTCGCGATGCCTCCATCCAGAATGCGCCGGTGAGTTGGTCGAGGTCGAGTATCGCGCGCATGACGGTGCCGATGTGGCCGGTGGGTGTGGTGGAGTCCCAGGCGGCGATGGCGTTGTCCATGACTTCGAGCAGGTGTGCGGGGGCGCTGCTGTTTTGGTAGGTGTCGAGCGAGATTTCGTCGGAGACGAAGCGGTTCACGAGTTTGATACAGATGAATTGGGCGGCGGAGGGGTGTGCGGCCATGGCGTCGATGACGTCGATGGCGTCATTGACGCCGGCGGGGCCGCTGCGATCGGCGGGGATGGAGAGCTGTTGGGGGGATCCGGCGAAAAGGGTTTTGGCGTCGAGGTTGTGTTGCGCTGGGTCGAAGCGGAAGGTCCAGACGCCGTTCGGGTCGACGGGGTCGATGCTCTCTGCGGTGAAGGTTTGGCTGAGGATGCGCGGGCGCATCGATAGGTCGGAGCTGGTGAGGTTTGTGTTGTGTACCTGGATGGCGAGGATGTTGATGGCGGGCGGTGTGTTGAACAGGGCGGCGTGTGGGCCGAGGTCGAAGATTTCGTCGGTGCCGGCTTCGCGACTGAAGTTGGCGAGGCTGTCGTAAGCGGGTGGCGTGCCGGTGCCTCCCATCGTGTTGCTGCGGGCGATTTCGGTGCCGTTGAGGTAGGCGATGAAGCCGTCGTCGTAGTCGACCGCCAGCCGTAGTGCTTCGAATGACGAGGGGTCGAGGGTGAATTCGTGGCGGAGGTAGACCGAGGCGTAGCCGGGCACTGGTGGGGTGGCGGAGAGGTTCTGCTGCATGTCGGTGAGAACGGTGGCGTCGTCGCCATCGGCGTAGCCGATGCCGGTGGTTCCGGCGAGCCAGAGCAGTGGGTCGCTGTCGTCGAAACCGATGGTGGTCCACAGCGTGGTGGCGCTGCCGCCGGTGCCGGGGGAGGGCTCGGTGGTGCCTTTAAAGTATCTCCAAGCGCCGCCGAGATCGAGCACTGTGGTCTCGGTGGCGACGGTGATGCTGTCGTCGGTCGGGGGTGTGCGTGCTGAGGCCGGGAAGGGCAGCTTCTGAGTGGCGTGAACTTTGCGAATTGTCCAGCCGGTGAAGCATTTGGCGAGCTGTTCGATGTCGGTTTGGGTGTAGCCGTTGTCGACGCCGAAGGAGCTTAGTTCGAAAATTTCTCGGGAGTAGTTTTCGTTGGGTGCGCCGGCGACGTTGAGGACGTTGTCGAGGTAGATGAGCATGGCGGGGCTGGAGGCGGAATAGAGGAGGAGGTCGCCGAAGTAGCCGAGCGCGTTGTCGTAGAAGAATTCGTATTCTTCCCATTCGATGTATGCGGCTTCGATTTCGGCCTGCAGTCTGATGCGATCTTCGGCGAGGTCGGAGGCGGCGGCGGCGGTCTCGAAGGCGTCGAGGTCGAGCAGGTAGTCTTCGACTTTGTCAAAATCGGTGGTGAAGTGGTTTTCCCAAAATTCGCCGAGTACCGCTTGCAGCTGGCGTGTCGAGTAGATGCCGCGCAGGTGGATGAGCTGTTGCAGCTGGCGTACGCCACGGATGGCGGAGTAGGGGGAGTCGGGAAAATCGGAGATTTCCGCTAGGACTGCGGCGTCGGAGCTGGTGAGGCCGGCGTTGTGAATTTCGATGGCGAGGATGTTGGTTCCCTCTTGCAGGAGGGCGAGGTGTGGTGTCAGATCGACTGCGCCGGAGATGCCGGAGTTATCGACGTTGCCGCCGGTGGAGTCGGCGGGTTGGGTGTGTGTGGGCATTTCGCCGGTGATGTTGGCGCGGGCGATTTCGACGCCGTTGAGGTAGGCGATGTAGGCATCGTCATAGCGGATGTTGAGAAAGGGGTTCGTTAGTGTTGCGGGGTCGGGGAGGGTGAATTCTTGGCGGGTGTAGAAGGTGTAGTAACCGGGTTCCGGCGGCAC
>QIKC01000340.1 GCA_003232855.1 Verrucomicrobiales bacterium | reverse complement strand
TGCTCGCCGCGTTGGCGCTGGCCGCGTGTGGTCGCGGCGATGGCAACGCTGACGACGCTGGCGATGTGACGCCCGCTTCACTCGATGCGGCGCCTGCATCGAATGGCACGGTTTTGCCGATTGAGGATTTCGTCGGCGGGCATGTGCGGGCGGTGTGGGTGCAGCAGCAGAAGGCTGGGCAACTGGATAAGCACGCGGCGGGCCAGAACTTGAAACTGATGGGGCTCGACAGTCGCGACGGCGGCGACGAGCGCGAAATTCTGCCCCAGACGGGCAGCTACGCGCTTCCGTTATTGACCCCGGATGGGCAGCGCGTGGTGTTCAGCGATAAGGGGCGGAAGAAGGCGAAGTCCGGAATGAGAACATATCGTTCGCTCTGTTACGTGGTGGATTTTGATGGGGGCGGTTTGCGGGAGCTCGGCGCGGGTCTGGCCGAATCGTTGTGGCGCGACCCGGCAGATGGAGTGCTTTGGGTATATGTTACCGTCGGTTTCAAGGCTTCCAAAACGACAATTATGGAGGGGGAGAGGCTCGAACGTTTTCGTCTCGATAACCCGGAGGAGCGGCAGGTCGTGTGGCAGCGCTCGCAGGTGGGCGGCGGGTCGTTTCGGCTATCGCGCTCTGGGGAAAAAATGGTCGGGCTATTCCCCTGGCCCGACGCCGGAGTGGTCGATCGTCAAAGCGGCGAGCTGACCCGTTTAGGCAGCGGCTGTTGGACGTCTATCGCGCCGGACGACAGCGGCGTGGCATGGGTTTTCGATGGCGCCCACAAGCATCTCAGTTTACACCATTCGACGGGGGCGAAAATTTCTGAAATCACCATCAACAGCCATCCCGACCTAAAGGGCAAACGAGTGTACCACCCGCGTTGGACGAACCACCCGCGCTACGTCGTTTTGACAGGCCCCTATGGTTCCGACCAGAAGAAGGGGGCAGATAAAATCGAAGCCTATGTGGTTCGGTTAGCCGCCGATTTGGGATCGGTCGAGGACTGGCACCCGCTCACCGATAACAATCGAGCCGATCTCTTTCCCGACCTGTGGGTGGAGGGTGGCGAGGGGGTAGATCTCGATAGTGTGCCCGTCGCGGTAGCGGCGCCGGAGCCCGTGGCCAAAGCCTGGCCGCTGGAGGACGAAAGCCTGCTATTCGCTTGGCTCAGCAGCCGTGACAGCATCGAAGTCGATGGCACGATCTGTCGGGTGAGGGCGGTGGGGGCGGCGCGCTACGGCCGGCGCTTCGACCTCGCTCCGGGGAATGGTTGGTTCGAGGCGGACTCCGTCAGCGCCGAGAATCTCTCGGCTCAGAAATCGCTGACGATTGATGCGGTGGTGACTCCGGCGGCCGACGATGGAACGATCATCGCTTTCGGAAAATCGCGCCTGCAACAGGTCGGCGGGCAATTGCAATGGATCGCCACGACGCCCTGGGGCGGCGGCGCACACTTCTCCTTCGGGGAGATCGTCGCCGGCAAGGCGATACACCTCGTGTTGAAGATCGCGGAAGGCGAGATCGAAGCGAGCATCGATGGCCGACCCGTGGCGATCAAAAAAACGGTTACGGCCGAGGACAACGACCGAGAGCACGTGAGCGCCTTGCGTTTCGGCGGCCCGTGGGACGGGCGTCTTGAGCGACTGGCAATCTATGCGGCGGCAGTCGATCCCGGAGCATTTAATGATTTGGCGCAGGAGGCGATCAACGGACAGGTAAAGGTGGGGGTGAAATTGTTAGAGAAGACTCGCGACCCCGAACTGAAAGAGTTGGGCGCATACCGCAGGGCGTTGGTTTACTATCTTTACGAGATCGAATCCGTCACCGGTGGCCAGATCGCCGTCGGCAGCAAAATCGCGATCGGGCATTGGGTGATCTTGGATCGCCGGCCCGCTGTTGGGTTACCCGACGAAATCGGCGCCAGCTACCCGCTACAAATTGATCCAATCGGCGCCCACCCCGAGCTGGTGAGCGAGCGCAGTTTCAACGAGTTATCGGACTTCGATGCGCCGCTGTTTTTCGATAGCCGCACACCCGTGCTCCAACAAATCGCAAACCAAGATGAAGAATAGAATCGCTTTGACGACAATCGCCCTGTCGATCGCTCTCACCAGTTATGCTGCCGCTGAGGAATCGTTTACCGAAGCCTGTGCCAGCGCCGCAGACAAGGCCAGCGGGCGTTCGGTCGCCGGTGCGGACGGGGGATGGCTCTTCCTCAAATCGGAGATCGCCCATCTCGGGACGGGAGCTTTTTGGGAAAAAGACTGGGCGACAATCAGCGAGGCAGGCACCGATCCGGTGCCGATGTTCCTCGCACTCAAGGCCAAGTTGCAGGCGATGGGGGTGGATTTCATCTTCGTTCCGGTGCCCGCGAAAGCAGCGATCTATCCAGAGAAAATGATCGCCGGCGCGAAGGCAGGGGACGCCGTGGCGCTGGCGCCGTTCCTCAAACGTCTTAAGGATGGCGGCATCACCGTGATCGACCTCGAGCCCGAACTGCTCGCCGCCCGCAGTGGCGAGCCCTCGCCCAGCTACTGCAAGACCGATGCACATCCGGCGCCATCGACCTTCCAACGCATCGCCGCCAGCGTCGCCGCCGAGTTACAGGACGAGCCCTGGATCGCCGCTGCGGCTGCCGCCTGCGCTCTGCAGTTCGAGCTCGCCGAGCCATCGACCATCGAGATCAAAGGCGACCTGATCCCCGACGACAAGATCGCTTCCTGGCCTGCGGAAAAATTACAGATCACCAAGGTGAGCGCCGGTGGCGAGCAGGTGCGCCCCGAGGACGAGGCCAGCCCGGTGATCGTGCTCGGCGACAGCCACGCGATGTATTTCTCGCAGGGTCCGCGCCAGCGGCGCCGGAGTGGTAGACCACCTGCAAGCGCGGCTCGGATTTCCCGTTTACCTCGCCGCGCAGATGGGATCGAGCAGCCAGGCGCAGCGCCAAATTTACAAAGGCCCGGAGTTCTGGAAGGGCAAAAAGGTGCTGGTCTGGATCTCGTCGGCGCGCGAGTTCACCCAGGAGCGCAAGTGGTTGGAACTACCGAGACTGCCCAAGTGACTTTCAAAGGCGACCTCGCCTAAAAAAATCACAAATCATCAAGCGTCAATCATCCCCGTCCGATCTCCCATTCTCAAAAATTCCGTCGCCGGATCCCCGTCGCCGAGCCCGTCAGTCGCCCCTATGGCCAACCCATCCAGAGGGCTCCGCACTCCGCAGTGGCTGGTATTCTGTGCAACGTGCAGATAGATTTGTGTCGTACTGATATCTGCATGCCCGAGCAGATCCTGTAAGGTTCGGATATCGACCCCCTGTTCCAGCAGATGAGTGGCGAAAGAGTGGCGCAGTGCATGTGTCGTCACCCGCTTTTCGATACCCGCCTCCTGCACCGCGACAGAGATCGCTCTGGCGTAAGTCTTCGTGTGCAGATGGTGCCGACGACGGATACCCGATTCCGGATCGGTCGACACCTTCGCCGCGGGGAACAACCAGAACCACTCCCAGCGTTCCCCCGCCTTCGGCATTTTGCGCCCCAATGCCCCCGGCAACGCCACCCCTGGCAGCTCCGCCACCCGGTCGGCATCATGCACCTTCCGCAACCGCTGCTTCAGTTCGGTGATCTTGCGACCAGTGCAGGTCGGCAACACCGTCACCCGGTCCCGATCCCCCTTGCCGCCGCGCACCGTTACTTGCCCGCGCTCCACATCGACATCCTTGACCCGCAGGTTGATCAGCTCCCGCAGTCGCAAACCGCAGCCGTACTGCAGCTCGGCAGCGAGCCGACACGTCTCCGGCAATTGTGCAAGCATCGCAGTGACCTCCGTAAAAGTAAGCACCACCGGGATGCGCCGTTTAGTCTTGCGCATCGTCACCCGCAAATCGACCTCCTCGAAGCCGCAGACATCCTTAAAGAAAAACGCCAGCGCGTTCAGCGCTTGCTTCTGAGTTGAGAAAGCCAGCTTCTCCTTGGTGACCAAGCAGCTCAACCAATCCCGAGCCCGCTCTGTATCCATCACTGCCTTAGCATCGCCCACCCAACGCGCATAGCGCCCCGCCCACCCGGCATAGGTCTTCCGCGTGCGCGTCGCCAGTCCGCGCCTGCCGCCCGCCTGATCGACGGCATCCCGCACCCGCTCCACCAATCCCCGACCATCGTGCCCCGCTTCCCCACAATACCGCAACCACCGACCATACCAGCGCATCGCCTCCGCCCATTGATCCAACTGCCAGTCTTCCCGCGGTTTGGAAGCGACCTGCGCCCGCCAGAAAGCTCGCGCCGATTCCATCTCAGGCCCGAACCGCTTAGGTAGTCGCCACGAATCGAACCAGCCCAGCACCATCTCGAATCCACCCTTCTCCCGGGAGTTCAAATCCCGCGAAGCCTGCAAATCCTGTCTCCAGTCGAAAGTGGGTTTTTGTCCAGTGTTCATAATTACACACATTGTTCAAAGTGCGGCAAAAGCCAAGCAAAAAATCAATGGATACATCAGTCAGATGGTCAAGAGCTGTTGATACTTAGCGATTCCGATGGGTCATATCAGGAGGTAAAGTTCTCCGAAATATCATCCGATCCGAAATAAAAATCACAACCCCCGACAGGCAGCCGAAATTGCCCCGATCCCTTGACAATACAGGGAAAACCGCTTTCCTTAGTGTCACCATCCACCCCCGAAAACCCAAGAGCATATCGTTATGCCAAGAAATGAAGATGTCGATCCGTACATTCGATGATTTCGCGAAAGGCCGGTTTGCGGAGTTGGTCGGCGATCACGGCTTCGATCATGTTGAGTGCGATTCTTCGGAAGACGGCTCATCGCAAATTTTTCGGAAGGGTGATTTGTACATCAAGCTGTCGGTGAATCTTCATCCGCGAGACGCGCCCAACTACTGCGTGGTGTCCTTTGGTGAAGGGAACTACACATGGCCGGAGCGTGACTGGAATGCGGTAGCTCTTTGGAAGATCATCGCCGACCACCCGGACGGAAACCCGGGAGCGACTGAATACACGATGCAGAATCCCGAAGTTGATCTCGAGAAGATCACCAAGAGGATTGTGCGGGACGTATCGACTTTCGGTGGCGAGTTCTTGAGCGGTGACGCCACAGGCATGAGGAGGGTGCGGGGTCAGATGAATCGAGAGCGTGAGCCATACAAGCACTACGACAACGACGGATCTGGGAATTTAACGATGTCCTACGACTTAGAAAGTTCTGAACTGAAGAAGCGCTTTTCATGAGTTCGAACTCGACACTAACAAAGGCATAACCCCAAAGATAGGTTTGGGCGATAGCCCCGAACCTATCGGTTGTTGGACGAGCCCCTCGAGCTAGAGCGCCGCTTGTGGCGTTCTATG
>QIKC01000106.1 GCA_003232855.1 Verrucomicrobiales bacterium | reverse complement strand
GTCATGCGCACGCGGTCGCCAACCTGGTAGCGGAAGCGCCCGGTCTCGATGACTCCACGGCGCTTGCCGGCCAGCGAGCGCCCCTCGACCAAATAGCGTGTGGTTTGAATCCAAAAGCGGCTGAAAAATTCGGCGTCCAGCCCCTTCGTCCGCCAGCGCCAAGTGCCATCGAAGCCGAGATAAACGGTTCGCCCGGAACCGAACTGACCGGTGACCAGCAGCGGCCGCGCCACCTCGCGGCGACGCAGGGTCGGGTCCGAATGTTCGATCAGCACACGCGCGGCCGGCTTCGGCTCCAACGCCGGAAAACTCCAGTAGGTTCCGGGCAGCTTTTTCCACTGCATCAGCGTCTGCTGCGCGTCGCCGGAGAAGCGCATAATCGGCTGATCGGTGTTCGCCGCGACAATCGCCAGCGGCCATTCGCGATTGTTCACCGAGAGCAGGCTGTCCACCTCCATGCCGCCGACATCTCCCATTCGCACCGGCAACAAATCGCCAATCCCCAAGGTGCGGCTACCGGTAAGGAAACGCCCGGCGAAAACGGGACCAGGCATATAAAGTAATCCGCCGGAATGGTCGCGGACGAACGCTTTGAACAGATCGATCGCCGCCTCGTCGAACTCGATCGGATCGGGGTCGAGAAGGATAACGACATCGTATTCAAACAGTGCCTCGCGGGTGGCAGGCAATTCGTCGATCGGCGTGTTGCCCTGCTGCTGGCGGCCGTCGTCGAGGCTCTGTAACCAACACGACACGTCGATCATTTTTTCGCGCGTGAGCAGGCGGGTCAGCGCCCGATATTCCCAGCTCGGGCCGCCGGAAACCATCAGCACCCGCGCGTTGTCGTCCAACACCTGCACGCGCGTCGGCGCGGCGGGCTGGTTGTCGTCGACATTAGATTCGCCCTCGAGGGCGCTGGCGCGCACAGTGAACAGTTTGGCGCCTGCGGTCTTAGGCGTATGCGTAAAATCCAAGCGCACCTGACCGCCGCCCTCCGGGAGTTCGACCTCCCGCGTCTCGATCACCACCTGTCCCGCCGCCCCCGCTTCCGGCTCGGTGATTTCCACTAGCTCAACCCGAATCGGCTGGCCACCGATCCCGTCGGCGCGCAGCACCGCTTGAATTTGAAACGGGTCGTTGTTCCAAACCTGCGGGTCGGCATAGAGATTCGAAACGCTCAGATTTTGCGGCCTATCCGGGTCGCCGATGCCCATGAAAAACACCGGCACTTCGCGTTCTTTCGCAGCGGCCACGGCTGCTTCCAAATCGGAGCTCGCATTGTGTTGACCATCGGTGACGACGATGATCGCCGAGGTGAGTTTCTCGCCCAGCGCCTCGTGCAACGCGCGAGCAATATCGGTACCGGATCCCCCCGCCACCAGCGGCGGTAACTCCACCAGATCGAGTTCGTCATCACCCGTGGGCAAATCCGATTCGACCACCCGATCAGAGAAATCTAAAACTCGCAGACGCCCCTTTTTCTCCAACGCGGAAACGACCGCCCCCCCATTCGCGTCGAACACACGATTGGCGATAGCAACGCGCGTCGGTCGCTGCGAACGGATCTCATCCACCGATACACCCATCACCACCGCCGCTGATTTGGCGGCCTGTTCGTCAACATACCGATCGGCGGTGTTCATCGATTCGGAGGTGTCGCGCAAAAGGGCGATGACCGGTCGCAGCGAGCGCGTTTTGGTATAACTCACCGAGGGTTCGAGAAAGATGAAGAGCAAAGCGGCGCCCACCGTCAGGCGCAACCCGGCGAGCAAGCGTTTCCCCCAAAGCGGGCAGACATCACCCTCGCGCCGGTAAGTGCGCAGCACGAACCAGACGATCAGGACGACCGCCGCCACCAACACGAAGACCCCCCAGGATTCGGGGAGGTTCGCGAAACGGAAAGAGACCTCGGCGCCCTCCGGGATGCTCTCTCGGTCGAAACCGAGCCACTGTAACCAATTGTTCAAATAAATAAGACGATGAAAGTTCCTCTAACGGGCAAAAATGGGCAACATATCGTTGGGCATTTGTAAGATGATGCAAGCCATGGCGGTAGCGTATTCGGGGCCGTAGGACGAGTCGGTCCAGGCGCCGCCCGCCGACTGCGATTTGACCAGCTTATCGCGGATGGTCGGATACCAATCGTTCCACCACTGCCCGCCCGCGTGCCACATGGCCTGCACCGCGTAGTAGTGTCCGTAGTAGTAATAGTGGCGCTCGGCGGAGTCTTTGCGCTTCTTGAGATACTTCAGGCCTTTCTCGATCATCGGCCCGTCGTAGATCCCGGCACTGAACAACGACACCACACCCGCGCCGGTCAGCGCGAAGGTCGTGTGCCCACCGGACATGGTATAGCGAAAGCTGCCGTCGGCCGCTTGGCTCTTCTTTACATATTCGATGCACTTTTCTCGGCTGGCGTCAGCGACGGTAATCCCCGAGTCACGCGCGCCCCGCAATGCCATAATTTGACACACCGTGATCGACAAATCGGCGCCACCCTTCACCGGCTGATAGCGCCAACCGCCACTATCGCTCTGCGCCGCCAGCGTGCATTTGACCGCCAGGCGCAACTTCTTCCCGAGCGCTCTCTTACGCGACATCCCGTAGGCCTGCGACATGCAGAGCATAGCAAAACCGTGCCCGTACATGTTGCCGACGGCATTGGCGCCGCGAGCGATGTAACCGGTGGGGCCGGTGTGGCGAGTAAGAAAATCCGCGCAATTATCCACCTGCTTCCCAAATTTCCCAACCCCCGGCGTGCTGCCCTCGCTCATGAAAGCCAAGCCGCCGAGACCACAAATCCCCACACTCCCGGAGTAGCCAGATGTCCCAAAGGCGCCCCGATCAGAGCCGCGGGCAACCTGCCGACCGGCGAGGTAACGCAAGCCCTTGGCGATCGCCGTATGAGTGGAATCACTCATCAGCTCATCCGCAGTTTTCG
>QIKC01000021.1 GCA_003232855.1 Verrucomicrobiales bacterium | reverse complement strand
TACGGATGGCGTGGCGGTCGGCGATTTGGCGAATTTCGGCCAGGGCCTCGCCGAGTTTATGGCGTGGGACGACGCCGTCTTGGACGATGAAGTCGGGGCTGAGGTGGCCGACGGCGGAGAACGCGCTTTTGCGCCCTTTCCAAATGATGCCGCGTTCGGCATCGTCTGCGGCAATTCTGATTTCATCTGGCGAGGAGTCGCCGAGCAGGGTGGCGAGCTTTTCGGCATCGTGGGCGACCTGCGCGTCGGTGCCTTCGAGTTCGACGATGAGGACGGCTTCGGCGCCTTTGGGGTAACCGCAAGCGACTGCGGCCTCGGCGGCCTGGATCGCCAGTTTGTCCATGATTTCGAGGGCGCCCGGGAGCAGTCCGGCAGCGATGATCGCGGAGACGGCGTCACCGGCGCGTTGCACGGAGGCGTAGGAGGCGATGACGGTGTGGAAGCATTCTGAGCGTGGAATGAGGTTGAGGGTGATTTCCAAGGCGATGCCGAAGAGTCCTTCCGAGCCGCAGAACAGGCCGGTGATGTCGGGGCCGATGGTGTCGATGCTGCGGCCGCCGAGTTCGACTACCGTGCCCTCGGCGAGCACGGCTTTGATGCCTAGCACATGGTTGGAAGTCATGCCGTATTTCAGGCAGTGCGCGCCGCCAGCGTTGAAGGCGACATTGCCGCCGATGGTGCAGATTTTGCCGCTTGAAGGGTCGGGTGCGAAGTGCAGTCCGTGGGCGGAGGCTGCTGTCGATACGGCGAGGTTGATCACTCCGGGTTCGACGATCGCGCGTCGACCGATGGGGTCGATTTCGAGGATCTTGTTCATCCGATTTAGGGCGATGACGATACCCTCGGCGTGTGGCAACGAGCCGCCGGAGAGGCTGGTGCCGGAGCCGCGCGCGACGAATGGGATGCCGGCGGCGTGGCAGGTTTTGACCGTGGAGATCACCTCATCGGCGGATTCTGGGATGACCACGGCACGCGGAGTGACGGCGAAGGCGGCGAGCCCGTCGGATTCGTACGCGGCGAGGCTGGCGGCATCGATGAGCAGCCGGTCGGCGGGGAAGATGGCTCGCAGCGAGCGTATGATGTCGTGGTCAGATTTCACCGGTGGGCGATGGTAGCCTGTCGCGGCTCCTAACGGAAGTGAATATTTTTTGCTCGATTACATCGTTGCCCCTGTGAACCAGAGGCCGAAGATGATCGCGTGGGGGATGGAGAAGGCGGCGACGGCGGAGGTGGCGATCACCGCGCGCAGGGCGGTGCCGGCATCGCCCCCGTAACGCCGGGCGAGGATGATGGGGAACACTGCGCAGGGCATGGCGGCCTGCACGACGAGCACGCGTTTGAGCTCGATGGATATCGGCATTGTTCGGGCGCAGAGTAGGATGACGGCTGGGATGAGTGCTAGGCGGAGAAAGATCGCTGTTGCTGCGCTGGCCACCGGTCGTCGCGGGATGTGGTCGGGGGTGGAGGCGCGGAATAGGTCGCGGATGGTGGCGCCGACGAGCAGTAGGTTGAGCGGAATCGCGCAATCGCCGAGCATGGTGATGGCGGTGGCGACAAAGGGGGGTGGAGAGCTGGCGATCCCGAGTGCGTTGGCGCTCAGACAGGCGAGGGTGGTGATGATGGGGCCGTTGACAAGGTTGCGCCAGGCGCGTGCTTTGCCGCCGGTGATGAGGATGACGCCGACTGTCCACAGGGCGATTTCGACGCCGATCGAATGGGTGAGCAGGACGCCGACGGTGTGGTCATCGAACAGGGCGAGGACGATGGGTATGGGGATGAATCCATAGTTTTGCAAGCCGACGGTGACGGCGAAGGTTTGCCGTTGCGGGGCACTGGTATAGATCCAACGGCTGGCGAGGTAGGCGATGCCAAAGCCGAACAGGATGAAGAGCGCTCCGGCTCCAGAGGCGGTGGCAGTGGCGGCCAAATCGGTATCGGCGAGGGCGTCGTCGAGCAGCAGATGGTCGATGATGAAGGCCGGGTAGAGGAGGTTGAGGGAGAGGCGCAGCAGCGTCGAGTCGGCCTCGGCGGTGAGCACCCGCAGACGGCGTACGAGGTAGCCCACGCCGATGATGAGGAACACCGGCAGGCAGGCGTTGAGGATGGTGGAGTAGGCGGGCAAGAGGAACGGGGCTGGGCGAGTGGCGGACGGTTGGCTATTGTGGCGGCAACTGGTGCCCTTGCCAACCTTTGGAATCGCGGGGTTTCAAAGGACGCGGCGCGCGCCCCGACTCGGAGCTTGTAGGATGCGAACCCGGTAGTATAGGGTGCCGGGTGAGATTCTGGTCACTCGTATTTTCCGTGTTGGTGATCACTCCTGTGTGCGTTTGTGCCGACGAATGGCCGCCGGTCGGCAGCAAGGCGGCTGCTAGGAATTTGCTTTTTACGGGGTGTCCCTGAGGACGTTGTTGTGGTGATCGGAGAGGGGGAGAAAGGGGGTTGATCGTACTCGTTGACTTCGTTCGGGATATAGGAAGAGACCGCCGTGTCCCCGCCGGTGGTCTGAGTAGCGCTGAGGCGATTTCCAATGAGATCATAGTCGTAATCCTCAACAACCTGATCGTCGACTTTGGCCAGAGTGAGTTGACGGAGGGCGTCGTATTCGAAGTCCCGCTCCCGGTCTTTGCTCACCTCGGCCAGCCGCTGGCCGACCAGGTCGAGGTCGTAGCTGTGCTGGTTGACCAGCAGAGCACTGCTATCGAGGGATTCGATTTTTAGCAGTTTGGGCAAGGCTATCGCGAACTCGGAGCGCTTGGCCGTTGCTGGCCGTGTATTGGTTGAGGCTGTTGGCGACGAAGGTGGAGGTGTGTACTCCGATCGGGGCGGTCGCCAACGATGAACCCTGCGCGTAGCGGGGCGCACTGACAATACAAAGCAGCGCGGCGATGGCGGATGCCATGGCCGGTATCTGCCGAGGAATGAACGCCTTTCGCACGGCTCAGTGTAGCCGCT
>QIKC01000200.1 GCA_003232855.1 Verrucomicrobiales bacterium | reverse complement strand
TCCTGCGCCGAACTGCGCACCCAGCTCTACATCGCCCAAAGCCTAAACCTCCTGTCCCCAGAAATTTCCAAACCCTTCATCGACGAGTCCAAAGAAATCTCCGCCATGCTCCAAGGCCTCATCCGCTACACCCTCTCCCAAAAAAAGTCATCCTAAACACAAAAAACGAAGAGCCCCTCCAAAAAACGCCCACAACACCCAATCCCCTCTTCCTGAACACTTAAAACTTGAAACTTGAAACTTGAAACTTGAAACTGAACACTTAAATCTTCCATGTCCATCCTAGTCCAACCTGATACTAAAGTTCTCATCCAGGGCATCACCGGCGGCTTTGGCGGTCGCCATGCCAAACTCAGCCTCGACTACGGCACCCAAGTGGTGGCCGGCGTCACCCCTGGCAAAGGCGGGCAGACCTTCGAAGGCACCGTCCCCATCTTCGATACCGTCGACCAAGCCGTCGCCGAGACCGGCGCCACCGTCTCCGCCATTTTCGTGCCGCCGCCCTTCGCTGGCGACGCCATTTTGGAAGCCGTCAATGCCGGAGTCGACCTCGTGATCGCCATCACCGAAGGCATCCCCGTCGCCGACATGATGCGCGTGCGCGCCGCCATGGCCTGCTCCGGAGCGCGCCTCATCGGCCCCAACTGCCCCGGCGTCGTCACCCCCGGCACTGGCAAAGACTCGCACGGCGGCTGCCGCATCGGCATCGCCCCCGGCTACATCCACAAGAAAGGCAGCGTCGGCGTCGTCTCCCGCTCCGGCACCCTCACCTACGAAGCCGTCTGGCAGACCACCCAGCTCGGGCTCGGTCAAAGCACCTGCGTCGGCATCGGCGGCGACCCCATCAACGGCACCAGCCACCTCGACGTCATCAAACTCTTCAACGAAGACCCCGAGACCGAATCCATCATCATGATCGGCGAAATCGGCGGCAGCGCCGAAGAAGAAGCCGCCGCCTGGATCAAAGACCACTGCGACAAGCCCGTCGCCGGTTTCATCGCCGGCGCCACCGCCCCTCCCGGACGCCGCATGGGTCACGCCGGCGCCATCATCTCCGGCGGCAAAGGCACCGCCGAAGCAAAAAAGGAAGCCATGCGCGAAGCCGGCATCGCCGTCGCCGAGACCCCCTCAGAGATGGGATCGACACTAGCCGCACTACTCTAACACATCCCCACTCAAACAGCCCGAACGCCCCGCCCACCGCGTTCTGGTGATTAATGAAAAGGCACCTGGCTCTTACCGGCTGTTACCTCCAACAACGAAGGACATCGCCAGGCCGTAGCTGACGCTTCCAGCGGCAGCGACCCCGAGCGCGGACGACACCTGGGAAACAGTGCCAGGTACTGTCGATACCAGATCTTCGTAGGGAAAGAACAGCGAGCGGCGAAGTTCCCGAAGGCGTTAAGCGGCACGCGCGTTGCGGCTCAGGAAAACACCCTCAACTACAAAACTGCACGAGAGCTGGCGAAGAGATTCGATTACACGGTCGTGCCGATGGAGACGTATTCAGACATCCTCCGCGAAATTGCCTCGGGATCGGTGGAGTTCGCTGTCATGGACGATGTGCTTGTGCGTCCGCGACTGGACAGGGAACTCCATGTCTACGGGGGCGTGCTCGACAAGCACCTGCAAAAGCTGTACGAGAGAGAGCTTGGACGAAACCGAGAGTTCTATGCGGTTGCGATCCGAGACAGAGACCTGCTCGAGACCGTGAACAAGATCCTGGAGACGGAAGAGACGGCGAGATTCATTGAGGAGTTGAGAGAGAAGTGGATTGGGGCACAGTAGGATTGAGTCGAGCCACCGCGTGGACAAAAAGCGGAAACAGTGCCAGGTACTTTCGAGAGGTAATTCGGCCAACTTCTAGAGAAACTTCTCCTCAAACACCTCGCCGACCGGCTCGAAGACGGCGCTCCAATGAAGGAGTTCGAACAGGTGCTCCCCGCCCAATCGACGAGCGCCATCCGCAGGATGCTTAACGAACTTCGCGACAAGGGACGGATCGAACTCAGAGGCCAAAAACGCGGATCCCGCTGGTTTATCCTCCAGAAATCCTTCAAAGATTCCTCCAACGACGCATAACTACTGGAGGATAAACCCCTAACCCGCTCTTTCTAAACGTATTACACCATTTTTGTTATCCTCCAAAATCCTCCATCTGGCGCATAAAACCCACCAGATAAAGCCACCGTACGACTCCTACACACCCAGATTCGCCCATACCCTGCCCGACCACCCTGGAAACAGTGCCAGGGACTTTCGACTTTCTTCGGCGCCACTTCCATTTTCGCCAACATTGACAATCATTGCCAATTTTGTTATCATCGACAGAAGGAGAAAAAATGCCGACACAAAATGTAAATTTAACGATCGAACTTGAAGGCTTTGTGAAGCGCCAGGTTGAGGGTGGCGATTTCAACAATGCGAGCGAGGTGCATCGAGCCGCCCTTGCGGCAATGGCTAGGGCGGAAGGGGAGCGTCAACTGCGACTTAAGCGGTTGCGCCTGGAGATTCAGGTCGGCCTCGAAGACCTAGAGGCGGGTCGTTACCGGACGATCTCGTCGGAGGTCGAGAGCCAAGATTTTTTTGCCGAACTACGCGAGAAGTCGCTACGGCATAGCGGCGGTAATGCTTGAGTTGATCCTGACGAAATCGGCGGAAACCGATCTCGAGGAGATCGCCGCATACACGGCAACGAACTTTGGTGAAGCCGCCCTGGACAGATATTTGCGCCTGTTTGAGACAGCGTTCATAAACCTGCGCACAGATCCTAATCGGATCGGCGTTCGCGTGGCTTTCGGAGAGCTGAAAAAATACCATCTCTCATATTGCAAGGAAGCAGCGAAAACGGACAGCGTGGTGGTGAAGGAACCTCGACACCTCGTTTTTTTCCGAGCCTCATCGGAGCGAGTGGAGGTGATTCGAGTATTACACGAAAGCATGGATTCCGAGCGCCATTTGCCAGAAT
>QIKC01000361.1 GCA_003232855.1 Verrucomicrobiales bacterium | reverse complement strand
TCACCCGCTTCACCTGACGGACAATTTCGACAGCGACCGAGGCGACTTTCTCCCGTTCCGAATCCTCCAACGCGGAGCGAGTGAGGTGGTTGGTCACTAGGATCACCGCCGCCATCGGGATCATCCCGACAGCAAGCAAGACCAACAAAAATCTGGTTCGGATAGAGTTCATAACGAAATATTGCAGCTACAGGCTCCCTCTCCAACTAAACGCCAGCAAAGGAAGTTAAGCATGCCGACCGGCACTAGTCTTCCTGATCGACCCCGGCGTTTAGCACCATTACTCCCCGCTCGTAAAGCACCGACTGAACTCTCGCCCAGGCGGCGTTGAGCAGTTTCTCACGTACCGAATTCGGCTTATCGAAAAACTGGCACTTCGCCCGAACCTCTTCCGGTGGATTCACCGCCACATCGGCAAGCAACTCGGCAGCAATGTGTGTTCCAGCAGCCGAGTTCGTGCTTCCATACCACGTAAAATTCGCGTTCGCTCCCGCCGCTTCGGCACGCAACATGTAGTTGATAAATCGATGTGCCTCGGCGCTCTTCCCAGAAGCTCCAGCGACAACGAAGCTATCCATCCAAAGCGGTGCCCCGTTCCGAGGGATGAAGAAACTGATGTTCTCATTCTCCGCAGCTACCATCGCTGCGTCACCACTATAACACGCGGCGAGCCAGACATCACCCGTATCGAGCGCCTCCCGCACTTCCGAGTCGCTGCCCATCCTCATCCCAACATTCCGAATCCCCGCGATCAGCTGCTCGGCGGCAACACCAATCTCTACAGGGTCGGCACTGTTGATCGGGAACCCTTTCGACATCAGGCCGATACCCAACCCTTCTGTCCGATCCCCAAGGAGCATCACTTTACCCTTGAAGCGGGCATCCCAAAGGACGTCCCAAGATTCATCAGAGATTTCGATTTTGTCAGAACGGTACGCAATGAGCGTCGTCCCCCACAGATAGGGCACTGAAAGGAGGTTCTCCGGGTCGAACCCCTTGCCGAGATACTCCACAGAAACATTCCTCAAGTGGCTGATAGCCGACTTGTCCAAACTCTTCAAAACGCGCAGTTCGGCCAACCGGCTGATCGACACGTCATCCGCCACCACCACATCGAACTCCCCTGGCCGCGAGAGCAACATGGCCTCGAGCTCATCGGGGTCGTCATAAGTGACATAATTTACCGCAATCCCACTCTCTTCAGTGAACCCCTCGATCACTTCCGGATCGAAATACTCAGACCAGCTAAGCAAGGTGATCTCCTTCACCGTCGATGCCGGTTCAGGCTGATCCACCATCTCTCCGTTTCGATCACAGCCTGACATGAAAGCCATTGCGATGATGCCGATTAACCCAATCCGTCTTCTATTCATGTCATTATTTTTTATAATTTCAATAACTTAAGACACATAAAGAGTAAATCAACAGTGAATTTCATACTTACTATATTTTTGACACCAAAACCCTTCGTTTTATGCTCTCTTGCCATAGAATAGCCTTGAGTGAGCCGCGAAGCCCCGCACAGTCTTAAGGCACCTGCCAATTCCTGCACCGCAACGCCCTACTCGGCGACGAACCACCTTATTCCGATGAAATAACTGCCCATGCAACCGTCGGCATCGCGTTCGAGAACCCCATTCGTACAACCGAGCGCCAAGACTCTGGTGCGTTTGGCCACGCCGGTCATCCTGCTCAACCTGACCTTTGTAGCGATCCAAGTCACCGACACCTGGATGGTCGGACGGCTGGGCAGCCGGGAGCTGGCGGCGCTAACACCCGCCTCGATGGCGATTTTTGTCATCGTGAGCTTCGGTTACGCATTCCTCACCGTGGTCACCACCCATGTCGCCCAGAGCATGGGGGCTGGAAAAAGTCGATCCTGCGGCCACTTCGCTTGGCTCGGGGTGTATTCCGCCTTCGCCATCGGAGTTCTCTCAATCCTCCTGTGGCCAATCGGGGGTTTGTTCGAGCTGTTTGCCGGTAGCCAGCCGGGCTCCTTAGGGAACCTCGAAGCGCGTTACTTCAAAATCTGCCTGCTGGCGATGCCCTCTGTGCTGGTGACCAATGCCGTTGCAAACTTCTACTTTGGTGTCCGCCGCCCCGGCGCCACCCTCGCCGTTAGCGCCTTGGGTCTAGTTCTCAATGCGGCGATTTCCTACGCATTGATTTTTGGGGGCTTCGGCCTGCCCAAACTGGGGTTCGACGGCGCGGCTTGGGGAACAGTCATAGCCACCGGCATCGAAGGGGTCGCCCTCCTCCTCTGGTTCATCGTCGATCCCAAAAACCGACCCCATGCCACCTTTCCACCACCACGATCCCTCACCGGGCTTCGTGAAATGTGGCGCATCGGATTCCCCTCGGGGGTACAGGGCGGCGTCGATGTCCTGTCATGGGGCGTGCTTCTGAGCGCCCTCATCGCAGTCCATGGCGAGGCGGCGCTTGCCGCCAGCTCCATTCTGATGCGCTGTATGCAGTTCACTTTCCTACCGGCCGAGGGGGTGGCCACCATCGTCGTAGCGCTCGTCGGCAACGCGATCGGCGCCGGCAGGCCAGCAGGCGCCCGGGAACACGCCCGCATCGCTTTCCGCATCAACGCGACGTTCATGGTCGGGGCCGGACTCATCTTTTACCTGTTCCGAGAACCCCTCTCACTGGCCTTCACTCCGGATCCGGAAGTCCTCGCCATCGTCAGCTCCTGCATGCTTTTCGTCCTACTGGCTCAGTGGTTCGATGCAATGAACCTGACCTACCTGCACGCGCTCCAAGGGGTCGGCGACACCCGCTGGCCATCGCTGGTTACCCTCGCTCTCAGCGCCACGATACTCGGCGTGGGCGGGATCGCCGCCGTCACCGTGTTCCGCCCTGCCGGGGGCTCTCGCCCTGCTTTACATCGCCGCCCAAGGCGTCTTCTTCAGGGCGCGCTGGAACGGACGGCGCTGGCAACATACCAAACTGGACACTGAAACGCCCGACGCCGCCGCGCAAAGACATGAGCCCGATGGCTTAGAGTAAGCGGTGGTTGTACGATGCTCGATTGAGATGCATCACCATGCAGGAGAGCGCAGCACCCCCTTTCTGGTATTCGCTGAGATTGAACAGGGCGAGCTCGAAACCGTTGTCACTGGCGATGTCTTCGAGCCTGCGGTTCTTGCCAAGCTCCAGCCGGTAGTCCTTCGCCCCTTTCTTCAGTTCGTGGATATGCGAGCCATTCAAGATGATGTTCCCCAGTCGCACCGAGTTACACAAACCCGGTAGCGCCTCATCGCGACTGACGTCGATGATTTCGGTGTGTTGCTCGATTTCGGCCACCTCCGCTTTGCTGAAGAGTTCGGTGCAGACCACCGTTTTTTCATCAGTGAGCGGGAAAATCGCGCAGTCCAGATGGTAAAGATAGGGATCGGTCTCTTTCACCTTGATCACCTTCATGCCAAACTGCTTCTCCATCCGCTCGTAGGTCTCAATGTCGGAGCGCATGCCATAGCCGCCGATGTAGACGTTGTCGTGTAAGTGCTTGAGCTCGGCCTCCCCCTCGAATTTGGCCT
>QIKC01000025.1 GCA_003232855.1 Verrucomicrobiales bacterium | reverse complement strand
ATCGTCGGGGTCGTGGTTTCTCCACCAAAACAAAGGCTGGGGGACAAACCCAACTCCCGCTTCCATCTCAGAGCCGAAACAGTGACGTCCGGCGGAGCGCCTACCGACGCGCGCGGCACGCGCATTTTTGTCAATCTGCGCGAAGCCCCACCGCTCGATTACGGCGATCGCGTCAGGCTACAAGGCATCCTGAAGATACCCCGACCGCCCCGTAACCCTGGCGAGTTCGATTTCGCGAAATATCTCAGCCTACAGGGGATCCATGCCGAACTGCGGTGCCCCAATCGCAGCTTGGATAAGCTCGGCTCTGGCCATGGCAACCCACTGATCGCCCTCGGGCTGCGCACGCGAGGATGGATTTCCCAACAGATTACCCGCGGGATCGGCGAGAACAACCCCGAGGCCGCCTCACTAATCCTCGCCATGACGCTCGGACTGCGTGACGACACCCCCGATTACATCGAGGACAAGTTCCGCTTCAGCGGCACCCTGCACGTGTTCGCTGTCAGCGGCTTGCACGTGGGAATCGTCGCCGCCATCGTGTGGTTCACCGCGCTGGTGCTCGCCCCGATCATCGGCCTGCCGCGCACTGCGGCGGTCCTCGCGGTCATCTTCGCCATCCTCGCCTACGCGCTGGTCACCGGACTGCGACCTTCCGCATGCCGAGCCGCCATCATGGGTTCGATATTTTTTGCCGGCATGCTGATCGGACGCGAACCACATGTAATCAACAGCACGGCAGCGGCGGCGCTCGTCATCCTCCTGCCGGACAGTAACCAGCTCTTCCGCCCCGGGTTCCAGCTCTCGTTCCTCGTATTGATCTGCATCGCGATCATGGCCAACGCGGTGACCCGCTACCTGTCGCGACCGCTCTACCCAGACGTGTTTCTCCCGGCCTCGTTGGTGCCACCGCGACACCGCACCCTGTTCGCCGCCGCGCGACAAATTGCAGGCCTCACCGGCGTATCGGTCGCCGCCTGGGTCGGATCGTCGCCGCTCACCTGGCTCTATTTCGGCCTCGTGACACCAGTTTCGATTGTCGCCAATATTTTGTTAATTCCTCTGGCCTTCCTCGTGTTAGGGACGGCGGCCTTTTCCGTCGCCCTCGCCCTTGTCCCCAACCCGCTACCCGCAGAACTAGCCAACGAGGCCAACGCCCTGTGGACCAAAACGGCAGCCGCCTCCGCCGGCGCTTTCTCCGCGATCCCCGGCGGCCATTGGACCGTGCCCGCCCCTGCGCACCTGCTGCGCGACGAGTGTGAGATCACCGTCCTCGATCTACCCTACGGCGGGGCGGCAGCCCACCTCGCCCTGCCGGGATGGGGCGGCCATTGGCTGCTCGACCCAGGCTCCGAACGCGCCTTCCGGCACAGTGTCCACCCGCTGCTGCGCTCTTACGGCTGCAACCGACTCGACGGGCTACTGCTCAGCCACGGAGATATCGAACACGTCGGCGGAGGCGCGACAGCGATCCGAGAATACGCGCCGCGCCGACTTCTAACCACCCCCGCCAACAGCATCTCCCCCGCCTGGCGAAACAGCATCGCCACCGCCGCGGAACTGGGCATCCAAATCCAACGACCGACGTCAGGCGATATCATCGACCTCGGACACGGCACCAGCCTCCACATCCTCTATCCTCCCGGCGAAAAAATTCGCGGCTTCGTCGCCGACGACCGCTCCCTCGTCGTGCAACTACGCCTAGCCAACGGCTGCCGCCTATTGTTCCTCGGCGATAGCGGTTTCTACACCGAAAAGTGGCTAATCCAACACACCGACCCCGAGACACTGCGCAGCGATATTTTGATCAATGGGCAGCACGGCAACGACCTCTCCGGGCTGCCCGGCCTCATCACGCTCATATCGCCACGAGCGGTGATTTGCAACAACCCGACCCCATCGATACTTGCCCGCTTTGCCGAACTCGAGCAAGCCGGCAGGCTCTTCGACCAGACGCAAACCGGCGCCGTACAAATCCGCACCCAGGGAGCAGAGACCCTGATGGAATCTTTCCTCGGCGATCAGAAATTGCTTTTGAAACCCTGACAAAAACGGGCTCGATATCGCCTCCGAGCGGCTAGCACGAAATATCCTGCCGCCGCGCCCAGGCGTCGGCGTCGATCAGTTCGTCCAAACTCGCCTCCGGGATGACTTGATGCGCGTCCATCACTGCGGCGACGTGCTCCCAGATAGCGGGGAAGGCGCAGCCACCAGCTAAAAATTTGGCCACTGCGATCTCGTTGGCAGCGTTCATCACGGCGGGCAGGCTGCCGCCGACCTCGCCAGCGCGACGCGCCAGATCCAGCGCCGGAAAATCGGCGCGGCGCGGCGCCTCAAATTCCAGCTTAGCCAAAGCGGCGAAGTCGAGCGGAGGCAACGTGTTGGGCACGCGCTCCGGCCAGGTGATGGCGTACTGAATGGGGAAACACATGTCGGTGGCACTCAGCTGCGCCAACACCGAGCCATCGGAAAACTCGACCATGGAATGCACGATGCTCTGCGGGTGGACGATCACATCGACACGATCCATCTCAACGTCGAACAACCAACGCGCCTCGATCATTTCCAATCCTTTGTTAAAAAGCGTGGCCGAATCGATGGTGATCTTCGGCCCCATCTCCCAAGTGGGGTGCTTCAAGGCGCGCTCCAAAGTAACATCGACCAGTTCGGCGGCAGGCAGAGTGCGAAAGGGGCCACCGGAGGCGGTGAGAATAAGTCGCGCGACATCCGACGAGGCGTGACCCTCCAGGCACTGAAAGATGGCGTTATGCTCGCTATCCACCGGCAACACCTTGGCACCGGTGCGGCGGGCGGTCGCCATGACCTGCTCCCCCGCCATGACAAGGATCTCTTTGCTGGCGACGGCCAAATCTTTGCCCGCCTCCAACGCGGCGAGCGCCGGTCGCAACCCGGCGACACCGACGATGGCTACCAACACGATGTCCGCCTCCTCCAGAGTCGCCAGCTCGATCAAGCCCTCTTCACCAGC
>QIKC01000328.1 GCA_003232855.1 Verrucomicrobiales bacterium | reverse complement strand
TGAAAGTGAGTGACGGGCTGATACTCGCACCCTCAGCCGCACTAAGCCACTACAAAATTCACCCATTTTCACACCCGTTTTACGGGGCGAAAATCAGGTCTCCCGCTCGCCAAACGATGCCCTCACTTGAGCAGCAGAGCCTTCACTTTCGCCGCGTCGGCTGTCGGTAGCTCACAGTGCTCGCCTTTGCAAAGATACACCCGCGCCCCCTCCCCCGCCTTGCCGGCTAGGGTCTTGGCGAATTCCTCGACCGGCCCGGCGGTGCCGAGCACGACCTTATGCGGTTGGTAAACGCCGTGAACCGCCTTCAGCAAGGTCTTCAACTCCGGCGAGCCCGGGTCGCCGGCCAGCACCACCCGATTCGGATGCGCGGCGGCGAAGTCGGCAGCCATCATCATATAAGGCACCGCGACGCCCATCTCCTTCATCCGCCCGGCGAAGTAGGCCAAAGTCTTGTCGGCGACCTCGCGATAGGAGGCCTCGCCGGTGATCTCCGCCAGTTTCAACAACGCCAATACCGCCACCGAGTTCCCCGAGGGTTCGGCACCATCGTAGTCTTCTTTGATTCTAATGATCAGGTCTTTAGCACCATCGCTTTGATAGAAACCGCCATGTTCTCGATCGTAGAACCCGGCTATCATGCGCCCGGACAGGGCGACCGCGAACTCCAGATGCGTGGGGTCGAGGGTGACACCGTAAAGTTCGATCACGCCGTCGAGCAGGAAGGCGTGCGTGTCAAAAATCTGCGCCGTATCGCGCGCCCCATCGCGCCAGCGATGGTAGAGCCGCCCGGCCTCGGCGTCCCACAGGGCGGAGCGAATAAAGGCGATGTTTTTCTCCGCAGCGGCCAGGTAGCGTTCGTCACCGAGCACTGCATAGGCGCGGGCGAAAGCGCCCAGCATCAGGCCGTTCCATGAGGTGAGCACCTTATCATCAAGCCCCGGCCGCACGCGGGTATCGCGCTCCTTTACCATCTTCGCCTCCGCCGTCTCCAGCAGCGCCGCCTCGGCCGCGCTCAACTTCGGATCGACGATGCTCAATACATTCTGCTCCAACAGCGGAGCCGGATCACTGTGATCGAGAAAATTCCCGCCCGCAGTGATGCCAAAGTAGCGCTCCACCACAGCGAACTCCTCCGCCGTGAGTAGCTTCTCCAGTTCCGCTTTGGTCCAGCAGTAAAACTTACCCTCCTTCCCCTCGCTATCGGCGTCCTCGGCCGAATAGAAACCGCCCTCCGGGTGGGTCATGTCGCGCATCACGTAGCGCAGGATGTCGCGAGCCACCGCCGCGTATTTTTCTCGGCCACTGATTTGATAGGCATCGAGGTAAAGATCGACGAGCTGCGCATTGTCGTAGAGCATTTTTTCAAAATGCGGCACCAGCCAGCGGGCATCGACCGAGTAACGACTAAATCCGCCGCCGAGCTGGTCATACATGCCGCCCGCAGCCATGCGCTCGCACGTGAGCAGCACCTGATCCACCGCCATCTGATCGCCAAAGCGTTGTCCGGCGACCAGCATGAAAGCCGGTTGGCTCGGGCGTGGAAATTTCGGCGCCGGCCCCCAGCCGCCGTAGGTCGCGTCGAAGCTCTTCACCATCTGAGCGAGCGCCGTTTTGAGATCCTCCGCAGTCACCACCCCACCGCCGCCCACCTCGACCATCTCCGCGAGGCGCGCGGCGATGCTCTCGGCGTCCTTGACCACCTCCTCCTGACGATCTCTCCAGACCGTAGCGATTCGCTCTAACAAATCCGGCCAGCTCGGCCGACCGGCCACAGCGCGCGGCGGAAAATAGGTACCGCCATAGAAAGGCTTACGATCCGGGGTGAGGAAAACATTGAGCGGCCAACCGCCGCCGCCGACCAAAGCCTGCACTGCCGTCATATATATCTTATCGACGTCCGGACGCTCCTCGCGGTCGAGCTTGATGCAGACGAAATTGTCATTCATCACCTTCGCGATGGCCTCGTTCTCGAACGATTCGCGCTCCATCACGTGGCACCAGTGACAGGTCGAATAGCCAATACTGAGCAGAATAGGCTTATTCTCCTTCTTTGCGCGAGCGAACGCCTCCTCGCCCCACGGATACCAATCGACCGGGTTATGGGCGTGCTGCAAAAGATACGGCGATTTCTCGTCGATCAGGCGGTTGGTGAACTTGTGTTTTTTTTCTCCCTCGGTCACGGCAGGTTTTTCGGATTTCTCCGCGGCGCAGCTAGTGGTGCAGAGCGGAAGTGGGATGATGGTCGCCGCGATGACGACAGCTTGAATGCATCTCATGGACAAGCAGCTTACGCCCCCAAAGCGTCGCGGCAAGGGGCGCTCATCACAACCAAAAGCGCGCCGCTCAACGCCGATCTCGCCAGCCCTCCTGACTTCGCCTTGCATCGACGCGGCAGCCGCTATAGTTACCGCCGTGCCCGAAATGTTCGAAGACAAGGTGAAAGCCGCCATCGCCAACCCCCAAAACATGGGCGAAATGGCCGATGCGGATGCCATCGGCACCGTCGGTAGCGCCGACTGCGGCGACATGGTGCGCCTGTTCCTGAAGTTCTCCGAAAAAGATGGTAAAAAAATCATCGACCGCGCCTCATTCCAAAGTTTCGGCTGCCAAACCGCCATCGCCGTCGCCAGCATGGCCACCGAGATGTTGAAGGGAAAGAGCCTCGACGAAGCACAACAGCTCTCCGCCGAGCAGATGTCCTCCGGACTTGGCGCACTGCCGCCGATGAAAATTCACTGCGGACAAATGGTCGAAGGAGCCCTGCGCGCGGCCATCGAAGGAGGTGCGGACACCCCCGCCGAGCCCCGCGCTGGCACCGACCACGGAGCCCTCGCCGGAAGCCTCAACGCAGGCACTGCAGTATCTGGAAAAATCAAAATTGTTGATCTAATAGAAACAGAAACAGAAAAATCATGACAACCGATTCCCGACAACAAGGCGGCGAGGTCGTGCTCTCCCGCGAAGTCGAAGCCATCCAAATCCCTAGCGGCGACC
>QIKC01000182.1 GCA_003232855.1 Verrucomicrobiales bacterium | reverse complement strand
GCGGTAGTGATTATTTACATTCAATTTAAATCTAAAGCGTCTAAAGACAAGCATAATCACACTATTAGCACTAGCCATGTTGGTTCCTAGCCCATTGATGGCGAATCCACGCCGATACCGACCACGGCCTCGACGACGCCCACCAAACCGGCTGAATCGCCCTCGCCGCCATGCACCCCAAACACTTGGCAAAACCCCAAAAATAACTGGCATCACACGAGATTTTTCCCAAATAACCCAACTCGATCAAACATTCCCACTGGCGCCAAAAGTCAGTCCATGCAATGTTTTCCGACCATGGCAACCGTCTCGGCAATCACTCTCACCTCGAAAGGGTAGATCGTTATCCCCTTGAAAATTCGCCGCCGCCTTGGCATCGAAAACCTTACAGCTATCATCACACCACAACATTAACCCATGAAACCACTTCTCCTCACCCTGCTCATCACCTCTTTTCTTTTCCAGGACGCCTTTGGATGAGACGGCTGAAAACTTACGACACCGCCAGTTGGCGGCATTGATTTGTTAGAAACGGCCAAAGCCAAAGCCAAAAAAAAGACCGATCTAACCCAGAGATCTAGCGAACCGAGGAAACCTGCCTCCCCTCGGCGCGTGGTGGAAAAAACAACCTCGTCTTCCCCATCCGGAGCCAAGGCAGTGATTGAAGCCCCGCAGGAGGTGACGCAAGAAGTGACGCAGAATCGTTTTAGCTTCTCCACGGTCTATCACTATCGTTACAGCGATGAAATTTTCACGGGATCGGATCGGGTTAACAACGCCCCTGGTATCTCGACGACGTTTCAGCGGATAAGTCTCACTGGCAGCTATCGGGTCAACAACCACCTCATCCTCAGCAGCACCATCCCCTTTACCTACGCAGTGCGTAAAGAACGAGGCTTACCGGATAGAGAAATACAGGGTCTCAGCGACGCCTCGATTTCGGCTACTTGGATCCCATGGACTGATGAAGACTCTTCCCTTCGTCACCTGTATCTCAACACGGGGCTCATGCTTCCCACCGGAGAATCCGAAAACAATCCGCGCAGCGGCATCACCAACCCCACCGTGTTCCAGCTCGGCACGGGGACGTTCCAAGGAATCCTTGGTACCGGTTACAATCGGACAATAGACGGATGGAATCTAGGCGCCTCGGCAAGCTATCTTTTTCCTCTGAACGAGAGTAGTAACGAATTCCGCCCCGCCCCATCGTTTTACACCTCGATGGATGTTTCTCGGTCTGTATATCATCGGCTACGTGCAGGTCTAGGGATCAGCTACAGCCAGAGTGGCCGCGACCGTTTCCAAGATATGGCGTTTGACGACACAGGCTCAACCACCGTTGCCCTCACCCCCGCTCTGGTTTGGATTCCCCGTGAAAACATCGCCGTGTCCGCCTCCGTGGCCATCCCAATATACCGCGACGTCAACGAAACCGCCCTCGCCGCCGGGTCACTCTGGAAGCTGGGACTGCGCTGGAAATTCTAAGATTACCAGTAAAAATCGCCCCCCCTTTTAGGCCGCATTTTGGTAATCATTCAGGTACCTCCTGGCATTTTTTCGGGCTTCTGTAATTTAAAGCTGACGACGGATTTTTTGACAGAATTAACGGAATTTACAGAATTATTGGAGCGCGGATTTGCAGGCGGTGCCGTTTCGGCCATTCCACATCGCACTCGCCGGGGTCGGCGCCCCCAGCTACAGGGCGGCGCTGCGCGCCGGCTGTAGCCGGCCGCGGTGAGGCCGGGGGTGCGGTGCCGTTCTCGGCCATTCCACATCGCACCCGCCGGGGTCGGCGCCCCCAGCTACAGATTAATAAATGGAGCAATCAAGACAATGCTTCCTAGACTGCCGGGATTTCGGCGTGGTGGCGGGGGACGCCGTTGAGGGCGTTGTCGAGGCCGAGGCGGCAACGCATCTCGACCACGGCGCGGCCGAGGATATCGACATCCCCCCGAGCGTCGTGGCGGCGCAAGGCGCTCGCAGCCAAATCCAGCCGACTCATGATGTGATCGAGCGAATGCCCAGTGCCGCGGGTTTTGCCGAAGAGCATCTTGGAGATATTGATGGAGTCGATACAATCCACCTCGCGCGCGGCGAGGCTGTAGCGAGAACAACTGGCGGCGAGAAATTTAGAGTCGAAGCGTTTGCCGTTGTGAGCAATGATAGTGGAGTCGCCCACCCATGAGGAGAACTCCGAGATCGCCTGAGCCGGCGACGGCGCGTACTGGACATCGCGATTGCTGATGCCGGTGTAGCTTTGGATGAAGGACGAAATGCGGCGTTGCGGTTTTGCGTAGCGAAAAAAATTGTCCTCCGGGCACAGGCAACCCGCATCGAGGCGCACTGCGGCGATCTGGATCACCTCATCGTAGTTGGCGCTGAGGCCAGTCGTTTCTAGGTCGTAAATGACGAAGGACTCGGAACTGCGGAAAATGTCGGTCCAGATAAAGCGGTGCCCGCAGGCGGTGCAAGCGTATGGCTGCCCGATGCGGGTTTTCGGACCGCTGAGTTGCTGTTTACAGGAATTATTGGGACAATCGAGTTTCATGGCCGACGCTAGGATGGCGACCCCACGGAGAAATGCAAGCTCAAGGCGCGTCCACCGACTGATTCCAACAGTGTTCTCATTGAGCGATCAATTCCTGTCAGCCCACTCATTTTCCATTTTTTGCGCTTTTCCCCTTGCCTGATCACTGCTTACTCGCGACCTATCCCATCGCTTGCCCCCTTTCGATGGCAACTTCAAGCGCCCCAGCCCAAAAACAAATTTCTATGCATAAATATTTATTTCTAATCATCGGCGCATTACTTTTTATGAGCCCTCATAAAACTGAGGCACAAGTTGACGGCGGGCAGCTTGGCGCATGGTATATGTATTTTTGGGATGTGAATCTGGAGGACAGTCCATGGGGGATTCAGGGGGATTTTCAGCACAGAAGTTGGGACGCTTTGGGAGACCTCGAGCAGCGATTGCTTCGCGGAGGCGTAACTTACCGACC
>QIKC01000063.1 GCA_003232855.1 Verrucomicrobiales bacterium | reverse complement strand
CAGCTGGGCGACGGCGACGTGACCCTTTGGGTTCCCCAAGGGCTCGAAGTGAAGATCGTCCGTGGCGACATCGGTGGCGAGGTGATCAACCGCGTGCCCAATCTCCAATGGTCGCAGGAGAAGAGCCGATGGAAACGCGGCGATGACCCGCAGGTGCGGGTAAAAGTCTCCGCGCTAGGAGACCTCAAGATCTTGCCACTAGAATAGCCAGCCCCCCATCGACTAATCCTCCCCCCCCGGCACAAACCAGCCGCGCTGCACAAAGGAATCGACGAGCGCCACGGGATCCCCCGCATCCCCCTGCCCCGGCGGGAACATCAAGCGCACCACCACCGGCTCCGGGCGCCCGCTCAGCAGCACCTCGGCCATCTCCCCGATGCGCGCGGTTCCCGTCCTACTAACGTACGCACGCAGGCGTTCGCTCGAACCCGGACGACTAATCTCGATGGAGAGATACTCCGCGCGATCATCAAACGGCGCCCGATAGAACGTCGCCGGCTCCACATAAACCCGCATCTCCTGCACCTGTTCGGGGCGCAGTTGGAGATAACGCCCCCAGTCCATCTCACAGTACCCCACATGCGCCTCCCAGGCGACCCGCGCCCCGGCATCGCCCGGAACCACGACGAAATTAAGAGGCTCATCATCAGTAGTCACCGCTTGCACAACATAGAAATTTCCCGCCACCGACACCTTCAGAGCGATCACCGAGAAATCGAACACCGCCTGGGCACGCGCCGGATGCCGCTCATAATACTCCCCCATCTTCCCCTCGATCCCCGCAGAAGGAACCACCCACGACAGCTTCTCATCCAACGTGTTCGCCCCCAGAAATTTCGACACCGCCCGCTTCACCGCCTCGACTTCCGCCTGCAGAAGACGCTCGCTCGATTCCGGCACCACCACGGCTGCCGCGCCTCGCCCCTCCCGTTCCCCCTCGATCAGAGAGAGCCAAATCGTCCCAGCCAACAGGCACAACGCCACAGCCACTCCGCCAGAATACAAGACCCGACGCCTCCAAACAGCCTCCTCACCCCCCCGTTCGCGCTCCCATTCGATACTCTCGCCCCGTATCTGCTCGGCCACCCGCTTGCTGCGAAAAATCGGGATCAAATCCAAGCGAAAACGCTGCAAACGCCTGCCCACAGGCTTATCGGCCAGCACTTGCTCCTGCTCGCCACCCTCAGGGACACCGCTTCCCCCATCCTGTTGATCTTTGGACATCGGAGCTTTGTAAGCGATTTTCGATCCTGCCGCTTGCATCATTTCACAATCCGGTAATAAATCATACGCCGCTGCCCAACTATTCCCAACCATCAATGAACGCTATCCTTGCCCTCGAAGACGGTCGCCACTTCCACGGCGAATCTTTCGGTTCCACCACAGAGACCAACGGCGAACTCTGCTTCAACACCTCGATGACCGGCTATCAAGAGGTGCTCACCGATCCTTCCTACCGTGGGCAAATCGTCACCATGACCTACCCGCACATCGGCAACTACGGGGTCAACTCACTCGACAACGAAAGCTCCACCCCACACGTACGCGGCTTCGTCGTCGAAGAACTCTGTGAGGTTCCCAGCAGTTGGCGCTCCGAGGGCGACCTCGCCTCCTATTTCACAAAGCACGGCCTCATCGGCATCCAAGGCATCGACACCCGCACCCTAACTAAACACCTTCGGGAAAAAGGCGCCATGCGCGCCATCATCACCACCGACGACATCACGCCCGAAGAAGCCTGCGCCCGCGCGGCGAAGAGCCAGGGAGTCGTCGGCATGGATTTCGTACAAGAAGTCACCACAGCGCAGAGCTACCGCTGGGATCCCGATGGCAAACTCAGCCGCGACTGGGTACTCGCCAACCCCACCGCCGGCACCGACGAGGTCGACGGCGCGAACCACTTCACCTCCCTGCCGAAACCACGCTTCCGCATCGTCGCCTACGACTTCGGCATCAAACACAACATTCTGCGCCGCTTCCGGCAGGAAGGCTTTGAAGTCGATGTCGTCAACGCCAGCACCCCCGCCGCCGATGTCCTCGCCATGAAACCCGACGGCGTCTTCCTCTCCAACGGCCCCGGCGACCCCGACGCACTCGGCCACATCCACACCGAAATTCGTGCCCTGTTTGGGAAACTCCCCGTATTCGGCATCTGCCTAGGCCACCAAGTGCTCGCCCACGCCCTCGGCGGCAAGACCTTCAAACTCAAATTCGGGCACCGCGGCTGCAACCAACCAGTCAAAGACCTACGCGACGGCACCGTCGCCATCACCTCCCAAAATCACGGCTTCGCGGTCGATGCAGACTCCCTACCTGCGGGCGTCGAGGTCACCCATATCAATCTCAACGATGGCACCGTCGAAGGACTCCGCAGCACCGAACACCCCACTTCCAGTGTCCAATACCATCCAGAAGCCGCCCCAGGACCAAACGACGCGCGCTATTTTTTCCAAGAGTTCGCCAAACTGATTGAAGAGCAGCGCTGATCCCGCTACCCTCTGAGCTGGAATGCCCACCTTGACGATCACCGCCTCCGACGGCACCGAGTCGATACACGAACTCGACGATGGCAAAACGACCATCGGTCGCGGCACCGGCAACACCCTAACCATCGATGACGCGTCCCTCTCCGGCAGCCATGCCGAGATCATCGCCACCGGCGACGGCTACAAACTGACCGACCTCAACTCCACCAACGGCACCTTCCTCAACGGCGATCGAATCGAGACCATCGAGCTCTCGCACAGAGCCAACCTAATGTTCGGCAGCGTCCTCGCCACCTACAGCGAAAGCGCCCCCAGCGGCAGCGACGACATCCCCTCTCCCCCCTCACCCCCGTCCGCCGATGGAGCTGCCACCACCAGCCTTCGTCCTAACGGTTTCTCAAATGCATCACCATTCACAAAGAAAGTGAAACAAAAAAATTCCACCGGCCAGGCGCTCCTCTTCATTGGAGCGCTCGGCGTCGCCGCCTGTATTGCCGCCATCGTCTGCGCGTTCATGATGTGAT
>QIKC01000227.1 GCA_003232855.1 Verrucomicrobiales bacterium | reverse complement strand
ACCGATGCTCAACAGGCTCATGTTCCCGTCCGAAGAACGCCGCCATACTGCGCGCAACCTCGCCAACAGCTCCTCGACGAAGAAGGGCTTGGGCAAGTAATCGTCCGCCCCCAGGTTGAGTCCCTCGATGCGATCTTCGCTCTCGCCCCTGGCGGTGATGATGATCACCGGCACGTTGTTCTGCCCCTCGCGCAGCGTTTTCAAAATTTCCAAACCGCTGTGCCCAGGCAACATCACGTCCAATACCACCGCATCGTAAGATTTGGTGGTGGCGCAGGCCATGCCACTATCGCCATCCTCGCAGTAATCAACCGACCAGCCCTCCTTCTCCAACCCGTCTTTCACCAACGAGCCGATCTCCGTTTCGTCTTCGACCAATAGAATTTTCACCCCTCTACCTAACCCGGGCTACCCGGTTTGACAACGACGGCTCTACCGATCGGCCAGAACTCTCACCAAGGCGGGCTAACCCAATAGGTTCAAGATCCACTTCGGAAAGACTCCGAAGAACAATACCGCCAATACCAGAGCGACAATCGCCACCCGTGCCAACATGCTGACGGGAACTGCCGCGACCGCCTCGCCGTCCGCAGGAGCCTCGGGTTTCTCCCAATACATCGCGCGGATGATTTTGAAGTAGTAATAGAAACCGCAAGCGGCACCGAGAATGGCAACGAACACCAGCAGCCACAAACCACTGCGCAACGCGTCTTGAACCGCGATGTTAAATAAGAAAAATTTGCCAAAGAAACCCACAGTCAAAGGCACCCCAGCCAGCGATGCCACCCCGACTAGCATCGCGAAGGCGAGCAGCGGCGAACGCTGAGAGAGGCCGTTCAGAGCGACCAAGCCCTCGCTCTCCGTCGCCCCCCGCACCACCGTCAACACGAGGAAACAAAGCAAGGTCATCAGCAGGTAGCCGCCGAGGTAAAAGGAAATCGCCGTCGCGGCATCGGGGCCGACGAGGCCGCCGCCGTGAGCGATCGAAGGCAGCACCATGAGCAAGAACCCGGCGTGGGCGATACTGGAGTAAGCCAGCAGGCGCTTGACGTTAGTCTGCGGGATGGCCGCTAAATTACCGTAGAGGAGCGTCGCGCAGGTGATGATCACCAGCAGCAACACCACCGGGCCACTGATCGCCCCCGCCAGCAGGAAGGGTTCGGTGATCCGTAACAAAACGATGAATCCAGCGGCCTTCGAGCCGACCGACAGGAACGCGGTGATCGGCATCGGCGCACCCTGATAGACGTCCGGCACCCAGAGCTGGAACGGCACGGCAGCGATCTTGAAACCGAGTCCCACCATCACCAGCGCAAAGGCGAACAACGCAGCACCCGTAGAATATTCTCCAGCGGCCAACACCTCCGCAATAGCGTCCAATTTGAACTCGCCAGTGACCCCGTAAATCCAAGTGATGCCGTAAACGAAAAACCCGGTCGAGAGCGCGCCGAGAATGAGATATTTTACCCCCGCCTCCAGCGAGCCGACGTTGCGCCGCATGAAGGCCACCAGCACGTAAAAGCCCATGGTTACCACCTCCAACGCCACAAAAATCGTGATCAAATCCTTAGCGGAAGCCATCCACATCAATCCGGCACAAACGAACATCGGCAGCGAGTAGAATTCACCCAGACCGGAATTCTCCTCGACCTGAGAAGTATAACGCTTCAACACCGGCGCGAATTCGCGCGCCATCACCAATACCAACAAGGTACACAGCAGGGCGAGCCCTTTATAGAAAGCCGCCAAGCGATCGAAGTGGTAGATGCCCCAGTAGTCGAGCGTGTCGCTCGGGCAGACGGTGACGAACATCAACAAACCCAGCACCACGGCGAGCCCGGCGATACCGACAAAGGCCACCTTCTCCCGCGAACGGTTGCCAGCAAAGGCCTCCATACCGAGCATGGCCAGGCCGAGCAATACCACAAAGATCTCTAGCAGATAAGCAGGCATGGGATCTAGGGGGAGACGGGCAGCCAACTGAGCGCCGGCTCGACGAGGTTAAGAATGAGATTCGGGAAGAAGCCGGTCAGCATCAGCACGACGATCAGGAAGATCGCCACCGCCTTGGCGCCACCACCGATATCTGTGGGAGAGTGATCGCTACAAAGTTCGCCCTGAAAAATGTTCCGGTAGGCGCGCAGCATGTAGACCGCCGAAATTACCACGCCCCACAGCGCCAGAACGGTAGCGATTTGCAACGCGCCCATCTCGCCACCAGCGCCTTTAAAGGCGCCGAAGAAAATGGTGATCTCCGCAGCGAAGTTGGCGAAACCCGGCAACCCCAACGAGGCGAAAGTGGCAAATCCAAAGAGCAGCGCCATGGTCGGAATTTTCGCTCCGAGTCCGCCGAGGCGCGACATCTCCAGCGTGCCTAGGCGTTCGCGCAAAGTCCCGCAGAGCCCGAACAGCAGAGCAATCGAAATACCGTGTGCGAACATCATGAGCAACGCCCCACCCCAGCCGACGGCGTTGAAACAGGCGATGCCCAAGAAAGCGTAGCCCATGTGCATGACGCTGGAATTGCCCAGCATACGATCGAGGTGGCGCTGCGAGATCGTCACCAGCCCCACGTAGAGGATATTTCCTAACAACAGCACCAAAAGAATATTTTCCGGCGTCAGGCAGCAGCCGAATAGCGGCTCGCGAAAGCCCTCCGGCAGCATCGGGAAAGCCACCCGCATCATGCCGTAGAGGCCGAATTTTTTTAGCACCCCTGCGTGCAACATGGCCACCGGTGTCGGCGCCGCCGCGTAGGCCGGTGCCGCCCAACTGTGGAAAGGGAACAACGACACCAGAATTCCAAAGCCGACGATCAGCACCAGGAAGATCCAGCCCTGCACACCCGCGTCCATCCCACCCGCCTGCGCGGCTTCGGTGAGCGCCGCGATATTGAAAGTCGCCCCGCCTTCCGGGCTCAAGCCGGTGTAGAGGGCGATCAGACCCGCCAACAAAACCAGGCTGCCGACACCGAGGTAAATGGTCACCTTCCACGCCGTCGCCACCCGATCCCGGCCATGCCCAAACATACCGATCATGAGGAAGGTCGGAATCAACGCCAGCTCATGGAAGGCGTAGAAGAAGAACAGGTCGGTGGCGCAGAACGCCCCGAGGGCGCCGGCGGCGATCAACAGGGAACAAATGTAGGAAATTTTTCCGCCCGCACCCTTACTCGGCGTCATCCAAACCGCGCAAACCGTGACGATCACGGTCAGCAATACCAACACCGCACTGATCCCGTCGATACCAAAACCAAGCGCCAGCGAGGGGGATTCGAGCACTTGGTAGGACGACTCGAAAAACAGCCCGCCGTCGCCTTTGATCGCCACCACCCCACAGGCGATGGCGCCGAGGATAAGATTCGTCCCGGCCGCGCCCAGCGCTACGGTGCGCGCCGGTAAACGCGTGAAACCAATGACGGCCGCCGCGAGGATCGGGATGATGATGATGAGGTCGATGATTGTCACTTCGCTCGGAGCCCTAGTGGGCGGCG
>QIKC01000060.1 GCA_003232855.1 Verrucomicrobiales bacterium | reverse complement strand
GCTGCGCTTTGAACGCTGAAAAATCCCTCAACGAGGCGCATAACCCGCCACCTTTTAATATTGACGTCATATTACCTCTGGCGCATTATTGACCTCATGATAAGAGTTCAAATTCAGTTGCCCGAGCCGTTGGCGCAGCAACTCAAATGCATCGCTGGCGCACGCGATATTTCTTTTGCTGAATTGTGTCGGCGCGGTTTGGAGCGTTACGCCAGCCAGTGGGCGACCGAAGTCACGGATGGAGATGAAGGATGGGTTTTCCCTACGTTACCTCCCAATGCAATGGATGAAGATCGAGTTCTCACGAGGCAGGAGGCATTGGCGGCCGAACAAAGATCGCGATGATTTCCGTGGATACCAATATCCTCGTGTATGCCGCGAACCCATCTGCGGCACGCCATCAAATGGCGTTGTCGTTCATGAACAGCATCAGTGACAAAGAACTCGCCCTTTGTGAACTGATTCTCGTCGAGCTATACATGGCGCTCAGAAACCCCGCCATCTTTCCTAAGCCATACAGCGCAAACCAAGCCGCAGCCTACTGCTGTAAACTCAAGACGAACCCGAGTTGGCGCTACATCGATTACGAGCCTGCCGTCTCATCTCAATTATGGAATTGGGCAGCAGCCACTCGGCAGGGCTTCAGACAAATGATCGATGCTCGAATCGCTCTCACACTCCTGCATCACGGGGTTGATGAATTCGCCACAGCCAATATCAGAGATTTTTCGAAATTTGGATTCACCAAGCTTTGGGATCCGTCCAGCCCCAACCCTAACACAACGGTATAGAAAATTTTGATCTTCCTCTGGGTTGGTGCAGAAATCTAGCGCACCTCAATGGAACGGCAGCGGATGGAGGGGGGCGCTAACGCACCTCGGCTTCTGCGGGTTCGGCTTCAGGCTGGTCGTATTCTGGAGGACTGGGGGAATCCTTGGGGCTGACTTTGAAGAACTTTTTCGCGTGGGTCGCCCAGTCTTTGAGGATCTCGCTGGCGCGCACCGAATCGGTGCGCTCGAGGTGGTCGTGGGTCAGTTTTTGCACCAACGCCACGTCGCCTTCTTCGGTGAGCGGCTCGACTTTGATCATCTCTGGGTTGTAGAATTTTTCGAAATTACCGCGCTGGTCGTAGATGTAGGCGACGCCACCGCTCATGCCGGCGCCGAAGTTTTTGCCGGTGGCGCCGAGGATTAGAGCGACGCCGTTGGTCATGTATTCGCAACCGTGGTCGCCGCAGCCTTCGACGACGCCGGTGGCGCCGGAGTTGCGCACGCAGAAGCGCTCGCCGGCCAGGCCGCTGGCGAACAGGTGGCCGCCGGTGGCGCCGTAGAGACAGGTGTTGCCGATGATGGCATTGGCGTGGGCGACAAAGCTGGCGTTGTCCGGCGGGCGGATGATCACCTCGCCTCCGCACATGCCTTTGCCGACGTAGTCGTTGGCCTCGCCGATGAGCTCCAATTTCACACCGCCACAGAGGAAGGTGGCGAAGCTCTGGCCGGCGCTGCCACGCAGGCGGACGCTGATGGTGCCTTCGGGCAAGCCGTGGTCGCCGTGCTGGTAGGCGATCTGGCCGGAGAGCTTGGTGCCGACGTTGCGGTTGGTGTTGCGCACCTTGTATTCAAGCTGCACGGGGGTCTTGTCGCGCAGGGCGTCGTGCGCCTGCTGGAGGATTTTGTCGTCGAGCGGGTGATCGTGGTCGCCGTCGTTGCGGTTGTGGCGGCAACGGCGCGGCAAGTGCTCGCCCGCCTCTTCGGCGACGTCTTTGAGCACGGGCGAGAGGTCGATCAAGTTGGCTTTCGGGTGGCCGGGAACCTCGCTCTGGCGCAGGAATTTGGTCTGGCCGATGAGGTCGTCTAGCTTACGCACGCCGAGCGAGGCCATGATGGCGCGCACCTCTCCGGCGACGGCATTGAAAAAGTTAATGACGTTCTGTTTGTCGCCTTTGTACTTCGCTCGGTATTTCGGATCCTGAGTGGCGATGCCGACCGGGCAGGTGTTGAGGTGGCATTTCCTGACATAAACACAACCGAGGGCGATGAGCGCGATAGTGCCAAAGTTGAACTCCTCGGCGCCGAGGCAGGCGGCGTGGATAATGTCGGTGCCAGTGCGCAGGCCGCCGTCGGTGCGCAGGGTGATGCGGTCGCGCAGACCGTTCATCATGAGCACTTGCTGGGTCTCGGCGAGGCCGATTTCCCAAGGCAGGCCGGCGTGTTTGATGGAGGAGAGCGGCGAGGCGGCGGTGCCGCCCTCGTGGCCGGAGACGAGGATGATATCGGCGTTGGCCTTGGCGACGCCGGCGGCGATGGTGCCGACGCCGGTCTCGGCGACCAGCTTGACGCAGACGCGGGCGCGCGGGTTGACCTCTTTCAAGTCGTGGATGAGCTGGGCGAGATCCTCGATGGAGTAGATGTCGTGGTGCGGCGGCGGGCTGATGAGCGTCACCCCGGGCTGGGTATTGCGCAGGCGGGCGATGAGGCTGTTGACCTTGAAGCCCGGCAGCTGGCCGCCCTCTCCGGGCTTGGCACCCTGCGCGATTTTGATTTCTAGTTCCTCCGCGCTGGCCAAGTATTCGGCGCTGACGCCGAAACGGCCGGAGGCGATCTGTTTGATCTTGGAATTTTTCGGCGAATGGAAGCGTGCCTTGTCTTCGCCACCCTCTCCGGAATCGGATTTGCCGCCGATCTCGTTCATGGCCTCGGCCAGCGCCTCGTGCGCTTCGGGGCTGATGGCGCCGAGCGACATGGCGGCGGTGGTGAAGCGGATGCGAATGTCCTCGATGGGTTCGACCTCGTCGATCGGGATCGGCCCGGAGGCGGCGGGCACCAACTCGAACAAATCGTGCAGGGCGATCGGGGCGGTTTCGGCGATGGCTTTGGTGTAATTTTCGTAGTCGGACGGGTCGCCGTTTTTAACAAAGGCGTGGAAGGGCTTGAGGACGGGGGCGCCGGCGATGGCGTGCTGTTCGCCTTTGGCGCGGTAGCGGTTGTAGCCGGGGTCGTCGAGTTTGATGCCGCCCGTCTCCGGTGC
>QIKC01000055.1 GCA_003232855.1 Verrucomicrobiales bacterium | reverse complement strand
CAATGGAACCGCCTGCATCTACAGATCATTTTCTACGGTCGCGAACACTGTTCGGCCAGAGGCTGTGACGGCACGGTGTGCCCGATGTGCCGGACGCTTTACCCCAAGCGGAAGACAGGAATCGTCACCAAGAAAGCCTGATCATTTAAAGCTGTAGGCCGCGGTGAGGCCGGGGGTGGGACGCGCCGAGCTCACTTCTTGGCCTCATCCTCGATCCGCTCGCTGAGCCACTGCTTCATCATGCTCTGGTAATTGAGAAAGCGAGAGCGGGCGATGCGCTTGATCCGCGCGAGCATTCTCGGATCGAAGCGCAGGGTGATGGTTGTCGATTCCCTCGAATCGGGTTGGTGGATCGACCCGTTCATCAGGCGCAAGTCGAGCTGCGAATCAATCCAGAACGCCGCCTCCTCGGACTCGTCCTCGAATTGGGGAATATCCCCCCAGTCATCGATGGTTTTCATATTCGCAAATAGAGTCAGAGGGCTTGCGCGTAGCGGCGGTCGTAGAAACTTTCCTCGTTCTTGGTCATCTGCCGGGAAACGATCACTCGGTAACGCTTGCCGTCAGTCCAAAAGACGCTGAACAACGGGCGGTTGCCGACGGAGCGACCGAGACACACGTAGCGCACCTCGCCCTCGCCATAGCGACCATCGGGAATGAGGCGGATGGCGAACGGATCCTCAAAGGACTCCTCGATCTCCTTCGGCGTCACCTTGCTGAGATCAAAACTGACGTCTAACCAATCAAATTCCATGTGAGCTGGCGGGAGACGCGTCGGGGATCGGCTAGAGGCAGGGCTAAAATCTTCTTTGCAGGGCTCAAACCATGCACCATGGTTCGCTCTACGCAACGCCTTAACTTCTCGATATTCATGATTTTCATAGGCATCGATAGCGGGACGCAGAGCACCAAGGCCGTAGCTCTGGACGCCGACAGTGGCGAAATCGTCGCCAGCGCCCAAGCGGCTTACGCTTTGCTCGACGGGCTGCCGAGCGGCCATCTCGAACAGAACCCGGCGGATTGGATCGACGCCGTGCGCACGACGGTCGGCCAGTGCCTGACGACCTTGGGCGAACGACGCCATGAACTGGCGGGGATCGGCGTCAGCGGCCAACAACACGGCCTCGTGGTACTGGACGCCGACGACCAAGTGGTGCGCGCGGCGAAGCTCTGGTGCGACACCTCGACCACCGATCAGTGCGCGCAATTCGCCGCGGAATTCGGCGGCGACGCCGGCCTGATCGAACTGGCCGGGAACCCGATCCTCCCCGGTTACACGATTCCGAAACTGCTCTGGCTGAAGCAGAACGAACCCGAAAATTTCGCGCGAACACGATCGGTGCTCCTGCCCCACGACTACATCAACTTCCGCCTCACCGGAACGAAGCGGATGGAGTACGGCGACGCCTCGGGAACCGGAGCACTGAATATACTGCGCCGCGAATGGTGCCGCGAACTCCTCGATTTTATCGACCCGCGAGTCGCCGAAATGTTGCCCCCCCTGGGCTCGTCATTGGACGCGCACGGAACGTTATGCGGAGAGCTAGCGGAGGCATGGGACGTGCGCGACGACGTCTTGGTCAGTGCTGGCGGCGGCGACAATATGATGGGCGCCATCGGCACCGGCAACGTCACGCCAGGCGTGGTCACCGCCAGCCTGGGTACCTCCGGAACCTTATATGCGGTCGCAGAGGCACCGGTGATCGACCCCGGCGGCGAGGTCGCGGCGTTTTGCGATAGCACCGACCGCTGGCTGCCGCTGGCGTGTACGATGAATGTCACCGTAGTGACCGAGGCCGTGCGGAACCTGTTTGGAATGGACTTGGAGACGCTCGACGCCGCAGTGGCCAACGTCGAACCGGGCGCCGGCGGGCTGTGCTTTCTGCCCTACCTCAACGGCGAACGCACGCCCAACCTCCCCGATGGTTGTGGGGTAATTCACGGCCTGAACACGCAAAACATGAGCCCAACTCACATCGCCCGAGCGGCGATGGAAGGGGCAACACTGGGCCTGGCCTACGGGCTCGATCGTTTCCGCGAGATGGGTATCAACCCCGCCGAAATTCGCCTCACGGGCGGCGGCAGCAACAGCGCTGCGTGGCGACAAATCGCCGCCGACGTGTTCGACACGCAGGTGGTGACGTTGGCGACCTCCGAGAGCGCCGGTCTGGGCGCGGCCATCCAGGCCGCCCGCTGTGTGATGGGCGATTCGGGGTACGGGGAACTTTGCGCGCGCTACGTAGCACTCGACGAATCGACCCGCTGCACACCGGTCGCCAGCCGACGCGAAGTCTACCAAGAATTGTTAGAAAAACATGCGTCGCTAACCCGGGAACTTCACGCCACTGGCCACCTATAGAACATGAAAGCCAAAATCCTAGGCTGGCTGATAGCGACCCTAATCCGGACGATCGGCCTCACCCTGCGGCTGCGACTGGATGACCGATCCGGTGTAACCAAATCGCCACCGGACACTCCGATGATCTGGGCGTTCTGGCACAACCGCGTGTTCGTGGCGCCGCTCGCCTACCGAAAATTCCTGCGCGACCGCCGCGGCTCAGTGCTCACCAGCCCCAGCGGCGACGGCGAAATCATCGCCCAAGTGATGGCACGCTTCGGCATCGGCTCGGTGCGCGGATCGAGCAATAAACGCCCGGCGGCAGCACTGCGAGAGCTACTCAGGGAAATTCGCGCCGGCGGCGACGTCGCCATCACGCCGGACGGCCCGCGCGGCCCGCTCCACACCCTGCAGCCCGGCGTCGTCAAACTCGCACAACTCGCCGCCGTACCCGTGCTGCCCATCCGCATGAACTACGGGCGGGCGATCACTTTAAAAACCTGGGATCGCTTCCAAATCCCGCTGCCCTTCACCCGCATCGACGTGGTGTTCGAAGAACTACAATCCCTCCCACGGGTCGCCGACGAGGCCCGGCTGGAACAAGTTCTCAAAGGCGGATCTTGATCAACGCCCGCTTTGTGGCTTAGATCCCCGACATGGAATTGATCGATGGCAAAGCAGTAGCCGCACGCGTGCTCGAAGAGTGCAGGGTGCAAATCGAAGAATTAACAGCCGCCGGCAAGCGGCCCGGCCTCGCCGTGGTGTTAGTCGGCGATGACCCGGCCTCGCGAGCCTACGTGCGCAACAAGGAGCGCACCTGCGCCCAGCTCGGGCTGCACTCGCTCAAGCTAGAACTACCCGCGACCACCCCGCAAAAAGAACTGCTCGACGTCGTCCGCTCCCTCAACGAAGACCCGGCGATCCACGGCATTCTCGTGCAATCCCCGCTCCCGGATCACATCGACGAGGCCGCGATCGTTCGCTCGATCGACCCAGCCAAGGACGTCGATGGCTTCCACCCCGAGAACGTGGCAAAGCTCGCGCTAGAGGATCCGGGAGGCTTCGTCCCCTGCACGCCCCTCGGTTGCCAACGCTTGTTAGGCGAGTACGGGATCGAGACCAAAGGAGCGAACGTGGTGATCGTCGGACGCAGCATGATCGTCGGCAAACCGATGGCACTCCTGCTAATGGCGAAAGGCCCGCTGGGCGATGCGACGGTGACCGTAGCCCATTCGCGCACCAAAGATCTGGCGACGGTATGCCACGGCGCGGACATCCTGATCGCAGCGGTAGGGCGACCCCACTTTCTGGGCAGCGACCACGTGCGCGAGGGAGCCGTCGTCATCGATGTCGGCGTCAACCGAGTCGATGACGCCACGGCAAAACGCGGTTATCGCCTCGTCGGCGATGTCGATTTCGACGCCGTGGCCGACAGGTGTCGAGCGATCACCCCGGTGCCCGGTGGCGTCGGCCCGATGACCATCGCCATGCTCATGAGCAATACGATCAAGGCGTGCCGACAGACCGATCGATGACAAATACGACCTCCCCGAGCCCCGGACTTCCGGTGCGCCTATCGCTCCTATGGGCGGTCGGATTGCCGTTAGCGATCCTGATCGGGGGAACGCTGTGGTTCCGTTGGAGCGACCTAGACAAAATCTTGATCGAAGGCCTTTTCGATGAGCAGCGAGGCTGGCAGTGGAAAGACTTCCCACTATTCGCACTCCTCTATCACCGCGGAGTGCAGC
>QIKC01000189.1 GCA_003232855.1 Verrucomicrobiales bacterium | reverse complement strand
GGTTGCGAAATTTTCTCTACTCCGAGGCGCCCTGGAGCGATGCCATCGCCCGCCTGACCAAAATCTACGCCACAACGTGATCAGAATTTTCCACACCGTTGGCTCCTTGAATTTCAAGCCACCATGCCGCCCTCCCCCCTCGTAGGACGGGGTTCCAAGCCCGTCCTCCCAAAGCCCTCCCCCATGAACGGGCTTGGAACCCCGTTCTACGAACAACCTCCCCGCCACCCGAGTTCAAGCGGCAAAATTACCTGCCACTTCCCGACATAATCCGTTTCCCCTTTTGTGATTTTTTGCGCCTCTTTGCGGCTAATCAGAACCCGCACGAGTATCCCCCACGCCCTTAAGCGTGCAGCGACGGCGGCGCAGCCGTCCTCCAATAGATCGGTGTTAATCCGCGTAATCGGCGGTTTTATTTAAATCCGGCACTGTAGTGCTTGTCCGACGACAGTGTTAAATCACAGAAACCCGCAAAAATGTGAAAAAGCACCTGCATAGTTACGAATTCGGGGCGAATTCGCTACATCCCTGACTCTACAGTGCGTCCGGGGAACGAGACGCCGAACATTTTCTGGTTCGCCACCGCGTTTAAATAACGCATGATCCCGCCCGCGATCCCCGCACTCATTTTTTCTCGATAGCTCTCGCTGCGCAAATTTTTAGCCTCCACTAAATTACTAAGAAACCCGCATTCGACCAACACCGCCGGACACGACACCATGCGCGTCACCACTAGGATCTGATTCTTGATCCCCCGGTCGACGGCTCCCGTGGCTAGGGCGAAGGCGTCCTGGATTTCGGTCGCCAACAACTCCCCCCTGCGGTCGACAAAGGCCTCGCCTGATCGAGCGCCGAAGCGTCGGCGCTGAACGCGCTCCGCAGACCCGCTCTTGGGCATCGTGTAGTAGGTCTCGACCCCGCGCGGAGATTCGTTGGTAGAGGCGTTGTGATGAATGCTCACGAACAACGCATCGACAAAACGGTTGGCGATCATCGCCCGCTGCGCCAGACTCACATACGAATCGTCAGAACGGGTGAACACCACCCGCACCCCCGCTTTCCGCAACCGCTTCGCCACCCGCGTGGCAGCATCGAGGTTCATCTGCTTCTCCAACGCCCCACCGGCGATCGTGCCACCGTCCCGGCCACCATGACCGGGATCGAGAATCACCACCGGACGCAGGTCGCCCGCCGCCGGCGCAGCCACTCGCTTCACCGGCTCCGGCTTCACAAAAATAACCGCAGGCGATGGCGGCAATATCCGGCTGGCCGACCTTGCCAGCATCTCATCGGGCACCGATTGGACGGATTTGGGCACTTTTGTCGCCTCGATCACCGCCACTTTACCCTCGCCCGACAGATGCACCGCCGCACTCACAAATAGCGCCAAACCCCCTATTGCTAGGGAATTCATAGCCAACGCGCGGGCAATTACAACGACTCGATCCATCAGATTATCTCTACTTTGGCGAAAATATCTAAGAACTCTACATATTTTACTTGTCTAAATCACTAAAAGTTTTTAAATTATCGGATGCTATTGGTTAAAAATTTATTCAAACCCACCCCTCTTTGCACCCTGATTGGCCTCGCCTCGGTTCTCGGTGCGACCGCTGAACCGCACAGTCGCTACGGGGCGGATCGGGATCTGGGTCACGAGGTGATTTCGATCAAACGCGAACTGGACGCCACCACCGGGCGTGTCAGCAAACTCGAAGGGGATGTCCGATCGATCCGTAATGATTCCACGGGAGCAGACCCGATTTCGTACTCTCGCAACACCCCCGCCCCGATCAGCAAGCACAGCGGCTCGGGTCAGCGCCACCGTGTGCAACCCGGCGAGACCCTGAGCAGCATCGCCCGCACCTATCAAATCGGTGTCGACCGCCTCGTTGCCGAGAACCACATCACCAATCCAAACGCACTGAAGGTCGGACAGGAGATCTACATCCCCGGGCGTAAAGGTTCCACGGCCTCGACCCCGCCAAAGCACAGCGACCCGAAGCAGTCCGCTCCCTCCGGGAAAGCCTCGTCCTATTCGATCCGCTCTGGGGACACCCTGAGTTCCATCGCCCGCCGCTACGGAATCACCGCCACGGCGATCACTAGAGCGAACGGCATCAGCGATCCAAACTCACTCACCGTCGGTCAGAAAATCAACATCCCCGATGGATCAGGCTCCACTTACGCACAAGGGAGAGCCAAAGAATCGACCCCGCCAACGCCAGCATCGAAACCGAAACCCAATCGCGAAGACGAATTGATCGCACCCGAAGGACACGGTTTCTACCAAGTGGAAAAAGGTGACACCCTCCACTCCATCGCCATCTCCTTCGGCACCAACACCAACGAGCTGCGCCGCCTGAACGATAATGTGCAAGGAAACTCCCTGCACATCGGCACCTTCCTCCTCGTCCCGGTGCCAGACGAATCACTTTACGAAAGTTAAACCACACACAAACAGCCCCCCCAGCCATAGGGAGGCGAAAACGAGAGCGGTCGGCCCATATCAGGCCGACCGTTTTTGCGTCCACACCCCATCATTACGCCCGGTTCTAAGGCGCCGGTTCGCCATCCCCCGACGGCGCCGCACGACCTGGTCGAATGCGCCCCCCCTCCCCGCCGGGATCCAAAGCCTCGTGCTTGCCGGTGGCTATCGACAGCCAGCGGAAGTCCTCGGAGTGATCGAGCATCACCTTCAGCAACATCGTCAACGGCACCGCCAAGAACATCCCCGCCAGACCCCATAGCCACCCCCAGAACACCACCGACAACACCACGACCGAGGTCGAGATCCCGAACTTGCGCCCCAGCAGGGTCGGCTCCAGAAAGTTCCCCAAGAGCATGTTAATCGCCAAATAGCCTAACAACACAACCAACGCAACACCCGGCGTCTTGTCGATGAGCGCCAACATGACGGGCGGAATACTGGCGATGATCGAACCGATGGCCGGGATGAAGTTAAAAATGAAGGCGAGCATTCCCCACAGCAGCGCGAAATTCAGCCCCAGTTTCCACGTCAGCAGGGCGGCGAGCAAACCCGTGAGGGCGCTCA
>QIKC01000341.1 GCA_003232855.1 Verrucomicrobiales bacterium | reverse complement strand
CTCGCGACGGATAATCAGCAACGCGACGATGATGAATGCTGGGCCGGCGACGAAGGCGGAGGTCAGGAACCGGGGTGCGAGTAACGCGGTATTCCAAAAGGGACGTCCGCCGAGTCCGCAGTAGAGAAACGCGGTCACCGTATGGATCGATATCGCCCAGGCGATACTGAGGAAAACGAAGGGAACATACCATTTCGGATTCGGCTTTCGCCCACGGAATCGCGTGTAGAGAAGGTAGCCGCAGATATGGATATTGATCAGCAGGTAGCCGTTTAGAGCCAGCACGTCCCAGGTCAGCATCGATAGTGGGAAATGAAATTTTCCGATGAACGGCAGCATATGCCAAACGCGATCGGGTCGACCGAGATCGGCGATGACAAAAAACATGCACATCAGGATCGCGGCGATCGCCAGCAGTTCGCCGATGATTACGACGTCGTGCATGTCTTTCTCGTTGTAAAGATAGGCGGGGATGACCATCATCACGCCCCCGGCGGCGAGCCCGACGAGGAAGGTGAAATTGGCGATGTAGAGCCCCCACGAAACGTGGTCATTCATTCCAGTGGCGACCATTCCGTCGCGCACCTGCACCGCCCAAGCATGGGCTCCGGTGAGCCATATGGCGGTGAGCAGGATCATCCACGCGTAGTAGCGCCAGCTGCCGTCGGTGGCGAGTTTGAGCAACCCCGCCAAGAAACGAGGATAGCTCAGGCTCTCGGGTTTGGCCTTTGCGGCCGAGGGGGCGCTGGAGGGGGAGAGCATCGGTTTACTCATCGAAAAAATAGAAGAAGTTCGGCTTGGTTCCGAGATCCTCTTTGAGGACAAACACGCGCTTGTTTTCGAGCACCCAGCGGATCTCAGATTCGGGGTCTAACAGATTTCCAAATACACGGGCTCCGGTGGGGCAGACTTCGAGGCAGGCTGGCAGCTTTCCCTTGCGGGTGCGGTGCAGACAGAATGTGCATTTTTCTATGACGCCTTGGGGGCGGATGCGGTTGCTCAGGTAGGACTGCTCGGTATTGATCTGTTCGGCGGCGATTTTTGGTTTTGCCCAGTTGAATCGGCGTGCGTGGTAGGGGCAGGCGGCTTCGCAGTAGCGGCAGCCGATGCACCAGTTGTAATCGACCACGACGATGCCGTCGTCTTCTTTCCATGTGGCCTCGACTGGGCAGACGTTGACGCAGGGCGGGTGGTCGCACTGCTGGCACTGCACCGGCATGTAATATTTGTCTTTCTGCGGCACCGGCCCGTCGTAGACGGCGTCGCCGTGCTCCATATCGATCGAGCCTTTTTGCATTTCGATCACGCGGATGTAGGAGTTATTCGTGGCGCGGTCGTGATTGTTCTCTTTATGGCAGGCTTCCGAGCACTTACGGCAACCGATGCAGATACTGAGGTTGAGGGCGTAACCAAATTTGACGCCTGGCTGTGGGCGCGAGTCGCTGATGGTGACCTTTGCCCCGTAATCTTTTTCGATCTCCGCTTCGAGGCGCCGCATCACCTTCGCCAATTGCTCGGGCTTGAGTTCGGTATAGTGTTTTTGAAGGAATTCGTCTACTGAGAGATCGGCTGCCCACTCCACAATCGGCGCCATCGCGCGCGCAAATGCCGCCGCGCCGAGGGTCGCGCCGAGCCCCATGAACACACCGCGTCGACTGATACCGCCGCCGCCGCCGCTGCCCCCTGAACACGAGCCGTCGCCAGCGCAGGATTTTTTGGGGAGGGTGGTGTTAGTGTTTTGAGGATCGATCATTGTTGGAGGGGGATTCTGTGACCAAGGGTTTGAAAACCGACATCATCTGAGGGTAGGCGGGTGCGTGCGGATCGTGGCAGGTCATGCAGTGGTTTCGGGTACGCGGACCTTTGGTCAGATCCCAGAACCCGGTCATCCCGCCGTGCGAACCGCGCTGGTAGTCGCGGTGCTGCGGCCCGTGACATTGCGCACAGAGGGTCATCGACTGTTGGAATGGAAGAGATCGCCCGTCGGCGAGGCGCAACTGATCGTAGTCGTTTGGGTTATGGCAACTGAGGCAGGTGAGGCTTCCGTGTGCGTATTTCAGTCCGCGGTGGAATTCTTGCAAAGCTTCACCGCTGGTGAGTTGGAGGTTTGGTTCCTTGGTTGCGTGGCAGGTTCCGCAAGCAATGGTTTTTGGGGTGCCGTTGGCGTGAAATTTTCCGGTTCGGACTCGCGGTTGTTCGGGCGTAGGTATATGGACGGGGTGGAGTGTAACGTCGGCGGTGCCTGGCTGAATGGCAGGAATTTTCTCCACCTCCATTCGTTTCCCGTCTGCCTTATCCCCCGAGCTACACCCTGATAGGAAGGCAGTAAGGAACGGGACGGCGACGATCATCGCGATCGTAGGGAAGAAATGCCTGTAGCGGAACATCGGCTAAAGAGTAATCGATGTTCGTTTCGCCGCTTCGCAGCTAATGCGAATCTTTCCCCATAATTTGCGCTACGACACCAGTATCGGGAGCTGGCCGTTGAGGTGTTGTCGGCCTGCCCAGCCTTTCCAAGGCTCGACCTCTAGCAGTATCATCAAATTGTGCGTCAGACAGATAAAGTTCGCGTGGATGAGCTTCGCTGTTTTCCCACTGGCCCACGCGGGCAACTGCATCTCAGTAGTCAGATATTTGTAAGTGCTCCCTTTCTCGTCGGTATAGATCACACGACGCAACATTTCCCCGCCGCCGCCGGGGCCTGGCCCGGCGAGCGTCAGGTGGCGCAGGTGATGGTCGCGCATGCCCTGCAGGAAAAAGCGTCCTGTTTGAGTCTTCTTGGCGCGCTTGGCCCGGGCGCCGCTGGCCTTGCTGTTCTTTGTTTTGTTAGATATTCCCGGTTTGTGCGGGTCATGGCAAGCGGCCTCGTGGAAGTGGCCGTCGGCGGCGTAGATGTCGAACTCGGGAAACTCCGCGAAGGGGTCGGCGCAGCGCTTGGCCATCAGGCGGGCGATGCCATCACAAACCGAGGCGAGGTTGGCGAGCCGACGCGCGCTCTTGAGCGCTTTAAAGAACAGATCCACGGAGATGTTTTTGCGACCGTGATCGGCGTGTTGC
>QIKC01000079.1 GCA_003232855.1 Verrucomicrobiales bacterium | reverse complement strand
GGCACTTGGAGAGCTGGCTCGCGGCGATCAGGGACGGGATCAAAGACGGGAAGCATACGCATGAGCTCTCCGCGCACACTGGCCACATTTCTGCCGCCCTCGGGCACATGGCGAACATCTCGTACTACGTTGGTAAGGACGTTCCCCTAGGAGATTGCAAGGCGGCGCTCGGGGGCGATAAGATCAAGGAGGAGGTGTTCGACCGTTTCGCCGAACACCTCGCGAATAACGGCGTCGATATCAATAAGGCGGAGCCCACGCTCGGGTCGTCATTGAGCTTCGATCCCGATAAGGAAGTGTTTATCGGCGATGGCGCCGAGGAGGCTAACAAGTGGGTCAAAGGTGGCTACCGAGAGGAATTTTCGATCCCGGACGTCGTCTAAGAGACTCTTTTCAAAGGACGCTTAAACCGTTGCGACGATTTCCGCGAAGACGCGGTCGAGCTGGTCACGGTTGTGGAGTGATCGGTAGTCGTCGAAGCGCGGCTGCGGGATCTCCGTTCCGGCGAGGATCTGGCGGATCGCGGATTCGCCAGCGGTGGCGTCGCCTTCGTCGATGGTCAGCCCGAGGCCGAAGTGTTCCACTCGGTCGCCAACGCATTCGCCGCGGGTGGCGAGCACCGGTTTCTCGAACACGGCGGCTTTGGTCAGGGCGTTGCTACTGCCGCGGAACCCCTCGTAGGCGGCGTAGATGAGATCGAAGGATTTGATCAGCGAATTATATTCGGCGCCGTCGGCAATGCGTTCTCCCGGCAGTTGCAAATGCACGTTGTCGAGTTTGCCCTCGCGGTTGGCGAGGCGGTCGATGCGTTCGACAAAGCTCCGCTCTTCCGGCGAGCAGGTGTCGGGGCAGTAGGTGCCTGCGGCGACGAAATACCAATCCTCGCGCCCGGCCACCGCTTCGGCGATGCGCAGCATGGTGATGAAGCCCTTGCGTTGTTCGAGACTGATCATGCCGATGATCTTGCGCCCGTTGGCCTGCCGGATGAGCTGTTGCGCGAAGGGGCTCAACTCGGTGGGGTCGGTCTCGTCGGTGATGTCGGGGAAGGGGATGATGGTCTGGCCGGAGCGCTCGCGCATGTGTTCGCTGAAGCGGTCGTCGAGCACGCCGACCGCTCGGCAGTGAGCACTTTTCAGTCCCCTGTCGCCCTTGGCAAACGAGATCAATTTACTGCCGTGAGTCTCGAAGTGGTGGTTGCGAAAGTAGAGCCCGGCCCAGGGGCGGCCGAGTATGAGACTGGGCAGCGATTTGCTCGGTTGAAAACGCAGATAGGAATCGAGCCAGGGAAAGAAGACGAGGTCGGCGTGCCAGCCGGATTTTGATTCGGCGTTGTCGAGGGCGCGGCGCAGGCAGCGCCAGCGCACGAGGGTACTGAGTGGGTCGTGATCGAGGCGCTTGGGGAACATGTAGGCGCGACCGGGGTCGTCGAGCGGGGCGATGCAGATCGTCGTGGCGAAGTCGATTTCGAGTTCGTCGCATGTGGCACGCGCGGCAGGTTCCAGTTCCTCGGGTTGGCGGCAGAGGGCGATCACACGATGCCCTAGGCGCAGCAGGGAGGCGGTGAACTCCTTGAAATACGTGGGATGGTGACCGAACCAGCGGGGGTCGGCGATGGCGATGGTCTTCGGTGTGGTGCGCGGTTGGATCACAGTTGTGGGATGGGCGGGGTGGGCCCGTGATAGTGGGCGGTCGGCGATGCGGGGAATCGGGCAGGTGCGGGAGCGTAGAGCGCGGCGTGGTCGCGCGCTCTAACAAAGAACGATTGCGGCAGGCCGGCCATCATGCCGAAGATGAGCCCGGCGAGGCGCTCGTCGAAGGGGTTCGATGTCAGGCTTTCGCTAAGGATACACCAAGCTGCGACAAAAGGTAGGAAACCGAGGTAGATGGCGGCGCCCGGGTAGGGGGCGTTGCGGCGCACGCCGAGCAGACTCAGTATCATGACGCCGAGAAAGAGGCCGATGAAAAGAAGGGTGCCGATGCTACCGCCTGAGAACATCGCCCAGGTCCAGATCGAGTGCCCGGCGAACCAGAACTCATCGGAGAAATCGAAATCGACCGGGTACACCTCCCAGAGTTCTTCATAGAAACTGTCGTCCCAGTAATAGGCGCCGCCGACCCCCTTGCCGTAAATAAATCCCAGTGGCTCGGCATCGATCAGGTCGCGCATGGCCATCGCCTCCGCCTGGCGGGTCAACACCGAGGGATCGACCGAGGACTGGCCGTTGGAGCTGTCGAAAAGGCGCTCGGTCCAGCGATCCAACATGGTCGGCTGCACGACGGAGACGGCGACGACTGCGGCGGCGACCAAGGCCACCACCGCGCCGATGGGCAGCAGTTTGCGCGGGATCCATCTCCAGTCGAACATCTTCCAGCGCAGCGCCAAAAAGAGGCAGAGCCAACACATCAGAGCCGACGCCAGCATCGGAAAGATCAGCGCTCGAGTGACGCTCAAAAAGGTGCATCCGAAGGCGGCGAGGGCGAGCACGATCGCCGATCTCTTAAAGCCCTGGGCGAGCAGCAAGGCGACGCCGATGTAGGCGAATGACCAGTTGATCGCCGGGCTGAGAATTTCGATGCGGACGGTCGAGATGGTAACCCCTTTGAAAGCAAATCCGTAGAACACTCGCCAAATAATATTGGTAGCCGCCGCGACCACCACCGGCAGCACGATTTGCTCCGGGCGCAGGCGCCGACACGAGGCGACGTGGGCGACCACGATGCCCATTCCTAACAATGCAAAGGGGATTATTACTCGAACGAAACGGCCGAGCGGAACGCCGTTGAGCAGCGCGACGGCTAGAGCGTAGGCGAGGTAGCCCCACCACAGCAACAGCAGGTAGACGCCGGGTTTCTCCAACAGGTGCCGCCGCCCGATGAAAGTGATGGCCGAACCCGCGCCGAGCGCCAGCAACAAGAACAGGTACTGAGCCGCAGAGCCCCCCGAAAGTCGAAGGCGAAGGCGAGGGCGAAGGTCCACAGTAGCGCCAGCAACAGGCGGTTCTCCGGAGTGGTGGATGGCCGGTGTGTCATGGGGAGCGATGCGGGAGCGCTGGGGCGATTCCTCTCATGAGGCGGAAACGGCTCCGGTGGTGGTGATGATCTTCTCGAACTCGGCCCCTATCCGGTCGATGTTGAAGGTGGCTTCCGCGTAGTTGCGCGCGTTTCGAGCGCATTCGGCCACTAGGGCAGGGTCGTTATACAGTTGCTCCGCCGCAGTGATGAAGGCGGTTCCGTCCTCGGGCGAGACGGTGATGCCGGCGTTCTCGTTGTTGATGA
>QIKC01000042.1 GCA_003232855.1 Verrucomicrobiales bacterium | reverse complement strand
GCCTTCACCTCGGCGAGCTTCATCTGCAAAAGTTTGCGCGAAGCGATGATGCCACTCTGCGCCGATGCCCAAGCACTCAACTGGCTCTCCAGCGGGCGAGTCACGAAATATTTCAACGTCTCCGCCACCGGAATTTTCTCCGCTCGCCCGCAAATGATCACCTGCCGTTCCAACGCCAACCAGGGGAACAGCAACGAGACATAGGGATTCTCCCCAATCTGTTTCGCCTTGCTGCTGCCGAAGTTCGTAAAGAACACGTAGCCGCGCTCGTCATACCCCTTCAACAACACCGTGCGCTGCGTCGGCCGACCGTCCGCGCCCGCAGTGGCCAAGGTCATGGCGTTGGGCTCCAGCAATTCGGCCTCGCAGGCCTGATCGAACCATCGACCAAATTGCGCGTGCGCGTCGGCGGCGAGATCAGCCCGCCGCAACCCGCCGCAGGTGTAGTCTTTCCTCATTTTTTCGATATCCATTAAAATTGTTAGCGTTTCCTATTGCCGAGCTGCATCGACGCGCGAATCCCCCGCTGGAGGTTCAGGTATTCCCTGGCGCCGGGATACATATCGAGCAGTTTTTGCACGTAGCCAAGGGCGAGATCCCACTCGCGCGCGTCACGACAAATCGTCGCCAATCCACCGAGATAATCGACATTCTCCGGATCGATCTCGTGCGCACGCTGCAACACCGGCAGCGCCTTCTGGAACTGCCCCAACTGGTTCAATGCGACACCGTAAAAGTAGTGAATATGCGCGTTATCCGGCATCAGCCGCACCGCCTCGGCCAGTGACAGCAGCGCCCGCTCATACTGCTTTACCCGCACCAAATGCCGCCCCATCGCCTCGTGAACAACCCCGCGATCGGGCTGCTGCACCACCGCTTCGGCCAGCAACTCTCCCGCCTCATCGATGCGCCCTTGCCGATACAGTATCTCGGCCAAATTCAATCGCGATTCAATGTGCTGGGGATCGACGACGAAGGCCTGCCGGTAGGCCTCTTCTTCCGCCGCCGCATCGCCGAGAGCACCGTAGAGCAAACCGAGCCCGAGGTAGGCGCCGGGACGATCGGCCAGCGCCAGCAGCGAGGCCTTGAACTCTTCGAGCGCGGCAGCAAAAGCGACGGCATGCGGCCCCGCAGCCAGCGCCACATGCGCCGGCGCCAACACCCGCGCCGCACGGATGCGAACCATCCGCACCGGGTCTTCCAACAACGCCGCACCGAAGGCGATCCGCCGCGCCGGTTCGAGCCGCTCGAGCCCGCCGAGGGCGCTCTCGCGCACCATCGGATCGGCGTCGCCGAGCGCCGCAGTGGTCGCATCGAAAGCGTTCGCAGTCATGCGCTCGCCCAACACGGAGAGCGCCGTGGCGCGCACGATGGGCGGCGTCTCCATATCGCCCACCAGATCGATCAAACGCGGCTCCGCCCAACGCTCACCACTGCGCCCGGCGGCGAAAATTTCCCCGTAATGGGTGTCGGGCAGCGTCCGCCCGGCGCCCTTCAACCACTTCGCCAACGCATCGGCCGCCCACTTGTTGGTCTGATCCGTATGACACTGAGTGCAGGCGTTCGGCGAGCCAAGCTTCTCCGAGAGGTCGGGGCGCGGGATGCGGATGCTGTGATCTCGACGCGGGTCGACCACCATATAATGCTGCTCCGGCATATGGCAATCCACACACTGCGCGCCAGTCGAGCCGGGAGCGTGAAAATGGTGTGCCGGAGTATCATACTGCGCAGGCTGATGGCACTGCGCGCAGAGCGCGTTGCCAGTCGCACGGAGTTTGAGGGTGTGCGGGTTGTGACAGTCGGTACAGCGCACCCCCTTATGGAACATTTTGCTCTGTACGAACGAGCCATGGACATACACCTCCTCTTTGATCTGCCCATCGTGATGATAAAGCGCCTCATCGAGAAGCGCCGGTCGGTGGGTGTCGCCAAGGCGCTGCCCGTGCGCGTAGTCGTCGGTGATCGGATGCCTGCGCCCGTGGCAACGCGCACAGGCCTCCACTTGCACATCCGATTCCAGCGGCCTGCTGCGCCGCGGCTTACCCGTATCCGGATCCTGAATCCAAGCCGCCAGCTCCCTCTCCTTCAACACCACCGCCAACCCCAGCACGTCGGCGAATTCGCCCCGGTAGTCGTCCGGGCTCGCCGCCCATTTCACATGCTCTGAACCCGGGCCGTGACAGGCCTCGCAAGCGACATCGATCTCCGCCCAAGTGGTATGATAGCTATCCGTCGCCCGATCATAGTTCTTCTCCAATTTGGTCGAATGACAATCCGCACACATGTAGTTCCAATTAAAATGCTGCCGCGTCCAGTGCAGAATGTCGTCATGGGGAATCTTCTCGTCGGGGTAAAGATGATACCAACGCCCCCCGCCCTCCGCCACCGGTCGAGAATCCCAACAAATATTCAAAGCCTGGTAACGCCCCTTGGGAAATTGAGATACTGCTGAAGCGGATAGTGACCAAAGGTGTAATCGATCTTGTAATCCGTAGGCACGCCATCGCCGTTCGGCGTGGTGACGAAAAATGCGTCGCCCTTCTTCCAAAACTTCGACTCGATACCAAAGTGAGTGAACGTCACGTCGTCGAAATCCCCGAGCACGGTCTCCGCGTCGGCCGGCTGCATCGCCAAATCGTGATCGCTGCCGTGCCATTCTGCGGCCTCCTCGGCATGACAAGAAGCGCAGGACGCCGACCCCACAAAAGTCGCATCGTGGATCGGTCGCACACTGCCAGCCTGCTCCGGTTCCGCAGACGCCCCGACCTTGTCACCCTTCTTGCCACAGGCGATCGCTAACAACGCGCCAGCGAACAACGTCGCCACCGCGGCGATCACCCGGCGAATCAGCCGCCACCGCCCCCCATTGTCCCGACTCATCGGGCACCTCCCATCCTCGCTCCCGCGCCGCGCCGCACTTGCCACCACACCATGCCCATCCCGGCCAACCCAGCCAGCGCGCCAAAGAATTCGCGACTCAGCTCGACCCGCGGCCGGTCGGGCGCCATCTGGCTTCCCGCCAGCGTGAAGCCGCCCCCTTGGGAAACGTTATCGATCACTCCCGCCGTTGTTATAGCCAACTGGATCAAACAAAACCCCGCCACCAGCAGCGGCATCCACGGCCTCGTCCACCCGGCCAACGCCAGCGCGCAGACGATGGCCAGCGACAGATAAAACGCCAACCACAAGAAGGCATCGACAGCGGAAGCCTGGTGGTACATCTGCGGATTGGCATCGTCGAGCTGAAGCCATGCGAAATAGCCGAACACCACGACGCCGAGTGCACTGATAATCTGAGAGATGCCTTTCACTTTACTGCGACTTCCATCGCGTCGGCAGCGCGATGGCGCAAGGCGCTTCCCTAATCGAGGAGATCCAAATTATCGAACGGCACGCCGCCACGCTGCACCCGCGTGCCCGGCTCGACCCCCTCGAGCCCGGAGATCGTCTGCCCGGCATCGAAACTCGGAGGAGTGTCGACAGCGGGCTCGCTCAAATCGAGATCGGATGGCGGCGCCGGCACATCTTCCGCCACTGCCACAACAGCCGTCTCGGCGACCTCGCCCGGATTCACCCCCATCAACTCCAAATCATACACCAACGTCTCGCCGCCGGGAATCTGCGCCAACCCGCGCTCACCGTAGGCCAATTCCGCAGGCACGTACAGCTTCCACCGCGCCCCGACCTTCATCGCCTGTAACGCCTCGCGCCAGCCAGCGATCACCTTATCCACCCGAAACTCCTGCGCCCCACCGTAGTCTGCCGAATTATCAAGCTCCCGTCCGCCCACCGTACTCACGAAATAATGAGTGACCACCGAATCATTCAGCGTCGGCGTCGCTCCATCACCCTCTTCCAAAACGATGTACTGCAAGCCGCTCGGCCGCGTGATCACGCCGGGCTTGAGCTTATTCTCCGCCATAAACAGACGCCCCTTCGCCGCCCGCGCCTCAGAGAGATGCTCTTGCATGCCATCAGTTCGCAAGGCCTGCCCGTCCAACGGCGCGTAATCTTCGACCTCGTCCGGGCTGTCGAGAGTCGTGCAACCCGCCAGCATCAGACCGGCCATGCCCATCGGAACCCAAGTAAAAAACGGAACCCTAGTGAAAAAGCTGGTTGTCTGTCGTGCTCGCATTTGTTAAGGAACATAAACTACTTTGTGAACCAACTCAAATCAGCAAATCGAGGCAGACGATGGCTTGTATTAGCGCAGTTGACGGTCGCCGTCGGCCTGCTCGTCTGGATCCTATCCGCCCCCGACTTACGCGCCAATATCAGCGAAACCTTAAGTTCCGGACGCCCCTGGGCAGTCGCCTTGGGCATTTTCATCGCCGGCATCGGCATCGCAGCCAATGTTTGGCGCTGGCGAATCTTCCTGCAAATCCAAGGCATACACGTCCCCCCCCTGCGCCTCGCTCGAATTTTCCTCATCGGCATGGCCTTCAACCTGATCGGCCTCGGCGCCCTCGGCGGCGACGCCGCCCGCGCCGTACTGCTGATGCGCGACCACCCGGGACGCGGGCGGGCGATCATCCTGTCGATCATCGCCGACCACCTCAGCGGCCTGATCGCCGTCGCCTTCGCCGCAACGTTCTTCGCCGGCGCACGCTACGAGTGGTTCATGGCATCGACACTCGGCAAGACCGCATTCTTCATCACCATCGGCTCTGTCGCCGTCGCCATATTGCTGCTCGCCATCACCTTCCTCGCCGCCGCGGATCCAAAACGAAGACTCATCCCGAAGCGTCTCCCATGGCGAGATAAAGTGCTCGACCTCGCCGATTGCTACACACTCTTCTCCCGCGCATGGCGCCGCTCCCTACTCGCCTGCGCCATCTCCTTCATCGTACTCTTCTGCTACTTCGCCGCGTTCTACTGCGGCGCACTCGCCTTCGCAGTCGATATCAAAATGTTCGATATCTTCGCCATCATGCCAGTAGTCGATGTGCTGACGATGATCCCAATTTCGGTATCCGGACTGGGACTGCGCGAAGTCGTGTTCGAAGAACTACTCGGCCAGATGGCCGGAACCCCAGCGGGTGTCGCCACACTCATTTCGTTAACCGGTTTCCTCTGCGCCATCCTTTTCTGGGGACTCGCAGGCTGGCTACTGCTGCCCTTCCATCGACGCCTACCACCGAAAAATCCACCCCCCGCCCCACCAGTATCCCCGCACATCTAAAGACGCAGCGACGGCGGCGCAGCCATCCTCCAAAAATTCTGTCAATTCGTAACCATTCAGGTCTCGAAGAGTAGTTCCTCAGCTTTGGGTTCACCGAACTTTTTTGAATCTGTCCGCGAAGAGCACGAAGGATGCGAAGTTCGCAAGCGGCTGAGGGGGGGGCGTATGAGAGCGCGGTAGCGCGCAAGGGCAGCGATGCGCTGAGAGTTGACGCCCGACCCGCTGATTTTTCTTCTTCTTGAAGTCAAAATCTTCGCGTCCTTAGCGCTCTTCGCGGATAAAAAAATCAAAACCATTCAGGTCTCGAAAAGTCGTTT
>QIKC01000175.1 GCA_003232855.1 Verrucomicrobiales bacterium | reverse complement strand
GCACTTACCGTAGCCCGAGATCTGCTCCCGCTGGGTTATGAGACCGTGATCTACGATGAGAACGCCAAGGGCGGTGGCATGATGCGCAGCCAGATTCCCGCCTTTCGCTTGCCGGTTGAAGTTCTGGACGAAGAGGTCAATTTGATCCTGGATATGGGTGTCGAGTGTCGCTTCGATCATCGCGTGGATAGCCTGAAGGCGGTGATTGATGAGGGCTACGATGCCGTATTAATCGCTACCGGCGCGCCGCGTGGACGCGATTTGCAGATTCCAGGTCGTGCGGAGGCGGCCGCCAACGTTCACATCGGTGTGGACTGGCTTGCGAGCGTTGCCTTTGGACACACCACCAGCATCGGCAAGCGGGTGGTGGTTGTGGGTGGTGGTAATACGGCGATGGATTGTTGTCGCAGTGCGCTTCGACTCGGCGGCAAGGAAGTCATCGTTACGGTTCGCAGTGGTTTCAAGGAAATGAAGGCGCACCCGTGGGAGAAAGAAGAGGCGCTGGCCGAGGACATCCCCATCCTCAATTGGCATAATCCGCAGTCCCTGGTGCTGGAAAATGGGCGGTTGACGGCGATACGTTTGCGGAATACCCCGATGGGCGCCGCAAACTCATTCCCACCGGCGAGCAGGTCGAGATCCCCTGCGACGATGTGATGCTCGCCATCGGACAGGATCCGGTCTTTCCGTGGATCGAGCCCGAATTGGGGATCGAGATCGGCAAGTGGGAGCTTCCGGTGCTCGATCCGGTGACCTTCGAATCCACACGGCCGGGGGTGTTCTTCGGTGGCGATGCTGCGCTCGGGGCAAACAATATCGTCTCCGCTGCCGCGCATGGTAACGCCGCGGCGATCTCCATCGATCTCTATTGCCAGGGCAAGGATCTGCATCAGGATCGCCTGCCGCCGGGGCTCAATCTGAGCAGTCAGAAAATGGGCTTGCATGAGTGGATCTATGAGAATGATTACGACGGCACTCAGCGTCTTGTCGTACCGCACGTCAGAAAATCGGTGGCCCTGGCCAATATCGCGACAGAGGTCGAACTTGGATACGACATCAAGCGGGCCTGTGAAGAAGCCGAGCGTTGCCTGAACTGCGATGTGCAAACGGTATTTACGCCGAAGCTGTGCATCGAATGCGATGCCTGCGTCGATATCTGCCCGATGGATTGCATCAATTTCATTGTCGACGGGGAAGAAGACGAGTTGCGTGCGCGGTTGCGCGTTCCGGCGACCAACCTGGATCAGGATGTTTATGTAGACGGGCCGCTGGCGACCGGTCGCATCATGGCCAAGGACGAAAACCTGTGCCTGCACTGTGGACTGTGTGCCGAGCGCTGTCCAACCGGGGCCTGGGACATGCAGAAATCAGTGATTCATCTTCCTCAGGCGGGGGGTCTGTGTCATGAGTGAACCTCCCTACACGGGGTCCTTTTACAAGATGGGGCCTCGGCTCCGGTGCGGGATGGAATGGGATGAGGAATAAAGTGTCGGCAGGTCGGTGCAATGAGTTCGTCATACGTTGTGCTAACGTCAACGGTACCGGATCGGCCAGTGCCAACGTGTTGCTGGCCAAGGCGTTCTATCGCATGGGACTGCCGATTGCAGCAAAGAACATGTTTCCCTCGAACATCCAGGGACTACCGACTTGGTACGAGATTCGGGTAAGCGAAGCCGGCCACACCGGGCGCCGCGGGAGCGTGGATCTCACGGTCGCGATGAATCCGCAAAGCTTTAGGGAAGATGTTGCGGGTGTATGTTCGGGCGGCTACATTCTCTACGATTCGACCAAGCCGCTCAATCCTGCCGTAAAGCGCGATGACGTGACCTTTCTCGGTTTGCCATTTATCGAAATGGTTCGACAGCATGCGGATCCGCGTCAGCGGCTGTTGTTCAAGAACATTTGTTATGTCGGTGCGCTTTCGGCACTGTTGGCTATCGAGTTCGAGGTGCTGACAGCGCTTCTCGGGGAAAAATTCAGGGGCAAACAAAAGCTCATCACCCCGAACATCGAGGCGCTTACGGCTGGTCGCGATGCGGCCCTCGCTGCCTTCGCCTGCCCCCTGCCTTTTTATGCCGAGCGCCGTGATCTCATCGGTGACAAGATCCTTGTCAGCGGTAACAAGGCTTGTGCCCTGGGCTGTGTCTACGCCGGAGCGACGGTGGCCGCCTGGTACCCGATCACCCCCTCGACTTCACTGGTCGAGGAGTTTGGCAAGTACTGTGCCGCTTATCGGGTGGATGAGGCGAGTGGGCACAACAAGGTGGCCATCATCCAGGTCGAGGACGAACTGGCGGCCATCGGCGCCGTGATCGGCGCCATGTGGAACGGCGCACGGGCCTTCACCGCGACCAGCGGCCCGGGGTTGTCGCTGATGAGCGAGTTTCTTGGGTTGGCCTATTACGCCGAAATTCCGACGGTGCTGTTCAACGTTCAGCGCACCGGCCCTTCCACCGGTATGCCGACCCGTACCCAGCAGAGCGATATTATCGCCGCCGCCTACGCTTCACACGGCGATACCAAACATGTGTTGCTGTTTCCGTCATCACCCAGGGAGTGTTTCGAGTTTGCAATCGTTGCCTTCGATCTGGCCGAGCGGTTGCAGACGCCCGTCTTCGTGATGTGTGATCTGGATCTGGGTATGAATACCTGGCTGTCCGAAGCCTTCGTGTGGGATGAGTCCTATCGGCCCGATCGCGGCAAGGTACTCGATTATGCAGCACTGGAATCGGGTACGTCTTTCGACCGTTATCTCGATGTGGACGGCGATGCGATTCCCTACCGCACCTATCCCGGCACCCATCCCTCGCGCGGCGCTTACTTCACCCGGGGATCCGGTCACAACAAATATGGTCGTTACACCGAGGACAGCAGCCAATACACTGAAAATGTCGACCGTTTGCGGCGCAAATTCGATACCGCGGCCACCCTGGTTCCCGAGGCCCTGATCGAGGCGACTCCCGGCAGTTCGCTCGGCATCCTTTATTTCGGTACGACAGCCGAGCCGATGCGTGAGGCACTGGAAGGCCTTGGGCAACGTGGAATTCAACTCGACGCACTGCGCTTGCTGGCCTTTCCCTTTACCGAGGGGGTTCTGAAATTCATCGAGCAGCACCAGACTGTGTTCGTGGTCGAGCAGAATCGTGATGCCCAACTGCGCACTTTACTTCTCGCCGAAGCCGGCATCGCGCCTGAAAAGCTCATTTCGGTGTTGTACTACGGCGGGCTTCCGGTGACCGCTGAATTCCTCATCGACTCAGTCCGGGAACACGTGGCGCCGGAAGATCACGTAGCGGTTACAGGAGTCGCCTCATGACCTATATCAGCAAACCTGTCGTCCACCATCCGGCGCTGCCGAAGAATGCTCTGGGACTCACCCGGCGCGACTACGATGGCAGGATCTCGACGCTCTGCGCCGGCTGTGGCCACGATTCGATCAGTGCCGCGATTGTTCAGGCATGCTTCGATCTGGACTTGCCCCCCCACCGCCTTGCCAAACTTTCCGGTATTGGCTGTTCGGCCAAAACACCCACCTATTTTCTTGGTGCGGCCCACGGCTTCAACGGGGTGCATGGGCGCATGCCATCGTTGGCGACAGGCGCGAATCTCGCCAACCGCGATCTGGTGTACATCGGAATTTCCGGTGATGGCGATA
>QIKC01000352.1 GCA_003232855.1 Verrucomicrobiales bacterium | reverse complement strand
CTTCCGTCAGAACGAGATCCTCGTCTGCGCTGCCGGTCGGGGCGGCCAACGCCGCGCAGGCGAACAGGGCGGCGAGCGTGGCGGTTCGGGGTGTCGTTTTCATAGCAAATCGCTGGATCATTTTCCGCCGTAGGCGCTGCCGCGCTTTGGCCAAAACTGGATGAGGGTATTTTCTTCCACCTCGGGGTTCGCCTCGCGGTAGCGCACAGCGGCAGCGGCGAGGGCGCGGCGGCGTTGGTCGGCGACGAGCAACACGCGCTCGTTCGCGCCGAAATGAGCGTGCAGGGCATCGAGCCCGGCGAGGAATTCGCGATCCGCCTCGGTATCGCCCGAGGCAGTGACGAGGTAACTGGCCGGGCCGGCGAAGTCGCCGCGGCGAGGCGTGGCGGGGGCATTGCCGGAGCGTCGCTGTGCCTCACCGATGCCCATGAAATACGAGAACACGGTGTCGTCCGTCTCCACCCGCGAGACGCCGAGCAGTAGGGAAAAATCGATATTGGAGAAGGCCGTCCGGCGCACGCCATCGACCCACCAGTGGATTTCGGTCACGCTGCGCTCATAGACCGTGGCGGAGATTGAGAGGAGGGCGTAATTTTTCGTCGGGGCATTTTCGGCAGGCGCCACGCCCTTTTCGTCGAGGCGTATCCGCGCGGTGGGAACCGGGGTCGTCCGGCTCGATGCGTTCGATGGTCACTGTGCGTGCGCCCTTGTCGATCACCTTGCGCGAAACGGCCCGCTTGGTGTCCATCTCCGCGAGCCGCACTCGCTTTTGTTCCCGTGTCGCCTCCACCCGCTCGCGCACGATGGTGTTTGCCTCGGCGCGGCTCAGTTCGCGGGGCTCCGCCTGTGCAATCGACCCGAGGGAAATCCCGATGCAGACCCAGCTAATGATTATTACACCTGGTTTCATTTTTCTAAAGCAGCCTGAACCCACATCCGATCTAACTCATTAGTCTCTAAAACTGCCCGATTCAAAAGTCAAGAGAAAGCGACAATCCGTCCGCCGACAAATTAGCCACCATGGAATTAGTAGGTAGCGTTGAGTAACTCTGCCAAAACGCGTCTCGGTCAAAACGTTGTCAAACTCCGCCATCTCTCTGGCATCACCCAAGAGAAATTGGCGGAGCTGGCTGAGATTGACCGTAGGTACGTTCAGAGGATTGAAGGAGGCACTGCAAACCCTGGGGTTGAAGTTCTGACTCGCTTACGCATCGCGTTGAATTGTAATTGGGACGAGCTTCTCAATCGTTGATCGAAACCTCAAAATCAATCTGAGCATCAGAAAAGCCTACGGCGACAAGAGCTTCGACGTCATGAAAATCGCCCTATTTCATCAACATGGCGACCTCCCGGAGCCTGAAACAAAGCGTCGAAAAATCGCAAAGACCTTGCCTCCAACGAGTTGCCGATCATTTCATTTCACTTCCACCCCTCTTTGTAGGGCGCAAAAGGGAACAAATTGCGCGCTCAAGGATCCACCCGATCGCGCGTCAGCTCACCAAACGCCGCGCGCAGCCGCCGCGTAATTTCACAGTCCACCTCGCGCATCGGCTGGCCATCGACCTCGGCGATCGGCATGATCTCGCGCAGGGTCGATGATAAGAAGGCGGAGTTGGCCAAATGCAAATCGGCGAGCGGCGTATCGATCTCGTGCAGTTCGATTCCCATCTCCTTACACAACTCGATCACCAGCGCCCGAGTGACCCCCGGAAGGCATCCCGCCGTCAGAGGCGGAGTGATGAAACGGCCGTCGCGAACGATAAAAATATTACTGCCGGTGCCCTCGCAAAGGTCGCCCCGGGTATTTCCGAAAATCGCCTCGCGCGCGCCCTTGGCATGCGCGGCGGCCAGCGCGATCACGTTCTCGCCATACGACGTGGTCTTCAACCCCACCAGCGCCCCGCGCTCATTTCGCGGGTAAGGCACCGTGATCACCTCGCTCTGCGCCGGCTGCACCGGCGGCGCCCCGGCCGCGATGATCACCGTCTCGGAGGCGTCCCCTTTCTCCGAGCCCAACGGCGCCGGCCCACCGGTCACCGTTATCCGCAGGCGAGCGGGACAGAGGGAATTGCTGCGGATCACTTCCTCGCACGCAGCCAACAACGTCTCGGCACTCGGCACCGCGAGCCCGAACACCGCAGCAGAATGCTTCAGCCTGGCGTAGTGGCGAGAGAACGCGAACGGCGTCGGCCCGTATGCGATCATCGTCTCGAACACGCCGTCACCGGTCAGCAGACCGTGGTCGAAGGGCGAGACACGAGCCACTTCCTCCGGGACGATTTGACCGTTTTGCCAAACGACGGCGACAGGGGCGGAAACCGGAAGGCTCTTCATTGCAAATAGGTTCAAAGGTTGGGCGTGTCGATGACACAGAGACGAATACGGAGCAAAAACTAGGCGACTTTCATTCGATCACGAATCGAAATCAACCACGGATCCGAAGCCCTCCGGGGTCGGGTCAGGCCCGATCCTCGGCAACCCACGCGCCTCGCGATAGATGTCCTCCAAATTGCGGATTTGGCTCTCAAAACCAAACCGCTCCCGAACCGAAACCGCCGCGTTACGAGAAAATTCAGCCAGTTTCCCCGGATCCTCCATGAGCTCGATAAGCGCAGCCGCCAGCTCGTCCGGACTGCGTTCGGGTACCAGGAAACCGTCGCTGCCATGACTCACCGCCTCAGGAATCCCGCCGTGAAGAGTGGCGACCACCGGCAGTCCGCAGGCCATCGCTTCCAACATCGAATTCGGCACTCCCTCCTGATCGTTCTCCTGAGTGAGCTGGCTCGGATGCAGGAACAAATGCGATTCGCGATAAATTTGCTGTAGCTGAGACTGGTCGAGCCAACCCAACAATTCCACATTCTCGCTAAGGCCGCGCACGCGGACCGCCTCGGCGATCTCGTCGCGGCTCGGCCCGACACCGGCTAGGTAATACTTCAATTTCGGCCACTTTTTGATCACCTGGGGCAACGCGTCCAGCACCGTGAATATCCCTTTCTTGGGAATCAGGCGACAGGCCTGCACCAGCTTCCAGTCCCCGTCCGTCGGTGGGTGGCGTTCGCAGGATTCGATGTCCCCGAAAGGGATCGGCGTACGGTTGAGCCGCAACTTGTCACGCGGGCACCCCAGCTCTGCCAAGCGCTCTAACAACGATGTAGAACGCGCCATTACCAACTGCGCCTCGCCGAAAGCGATGCGCAGTTTTTCCAAATAACCCTTCTCGCCGACGAACTTCACCACATCGACCCCATGAAACGAGATCACGTAGGGGTAACCCGCCGCTTGCAACATCCACAAATATTTCACCGCCTTGTGCCCGTAATAACAATGCACCACATCCGGTTTCTCCGCATCGAGCAGATCGACCAAATCGTAGGGATGGTAGTAGGCGCCCTCCCTGCCGACGCTGCCCACCGGGCGCGGCGGCGGCCACTGCTTGCGCACGTGTTTGTACCAAAAACGCAGCAGGAAATTTCCCCGCGGCCGCGGGCGAGTGCGTTTTTCCATCTGCACCACAGGCTCGAAGGGGAACATCTCCGAGTTGGCGATCTTCTCGGCGAAAACCATATTGCGATGCTCCTTCAGTCCGGCAATCTGCCGGTAGAGACTCTGCATCTCCTTCTTCAAGTAAGTCCCGCAGTTGTCATTTTTGTCCGCCATGTTGTTCGATCGCCTCTCGATAGATCGCCTCCAATTTGGCCACCTGCGCCGCCTGTTCAAAGTTTTCTTTCATCGCCTGCGAGGCCGCCTGCCCCATCGCCGCCCAACTCCCCGGATCGGCAGCCAACTGGCGCAGATGGTGCAGCAACCCATCGACGTCCCGTTCCGCAGACAACAACCCCGTCTGCCCATGCTCCACCGCCTCGGGAATTCCCCCGTGATAGGTCGCCAATACCGGCAATCCGGTAGCCATCGCCTCCAGCATCGAGTTCGGAATGCCCTCTTGGTTCTTGTCCGCCGTGATCTGACTGGGGTGGACAAAAATGTGGCTGGCGTGATACAGCGAGCACAGTTCCCGCTCCCCGAGGAAGCCGACAAAATCCACTTTATCGCCGATTTCTAATTCGCCCGCCAGCGCCCGCATCGGCTCTAACAACGGCCCTTCCCCGGCGATCGTGTAGCGCGCGTTCGGGTGCTCGGAGCTGAAAACGGCGAACGCCTTCAAAGCGACATCGATGCCCTTTTTCTCGATCAGCCGACAAGCCTGGACCAGTCGCCAGTCGGAACTCCCGCTCGGTGAAGGGGAAATTGTCCAATGGGATGCCGGTGCGGTTGAGCCGGAATCTCTCCTCGGGCAAGCCCAGCGCCAGCATTCCCGCCTTCAGCGAAAGCGAACGCCCCATCGCTAAGGGCACCGTGCGCAGCAGCTCCTTCAGGCCGTCCAGATAGCCCGGCTTGTCCTCGCGCGGTTGGATGTCCATGCCGTGAAACGAAACCACCGTCGGCTTCGACCAGCGCTTCATAAACGGCAACAAATGCACGCCGGTGTGGCCGAAATAAACATGCATCAGGTCGGCGCCACGCCGCTCTAACAAGTTCGCCAATACCCCATACTCGCCGCGGTA
>QIKC01000138.1 GCA_003232855.1 Verrucomicrobiales bacterium | reverse complement strand
TGGATCGGGTTGTTTAGCTTTCTAGCTCGCCGGAGTTTTCGCGCAGCCAAGTGGCGAAGGACTCCTCGCTGTGTTGGCCGGCGGCGAGGGCGAGGGTTGCGTAGTAGCGGTCTTCTTTGGTGGCGTGAATGTCTTTCCCGTTCCGTAGCAGGAACAAGCGCATTATCACGTAGGCCGTACGCTTGTTGCCATCGACGAAAGGGTGGTTTTTCGCGAGCCCGAACGCGTACGCGGCGGCGAGCGCGCACAGATCTGGCGGCGGGGCACCGTAGTTGTAGAGTTGCTGGGGTCGCGCCAATGCGGACTCTAACATTCCTTCATCACGAATGCCTTCACCGCCGCCATGCTCAGCCAGTTGTCTCTGATGAAGGGCGAGCGCAACCTCTTTGGGGATCCAAATGGGCTCGCTCATTGGGCAAGCTTACGCAAAATATCCCGGTCTTCGCGCATGATCGTCTCAGCGAGTTGCATCTGCTTTTCAAACTCCATATCGAAGGGAGTCATCTCGATTCCCTTCGGAGTTTCCGTGGCGGTCAGGACATCGCCCTTCCCCACACGCAACTTGGCGAGTAACTCCTTTGGCAATACGACGCCGACGGAATTGCCAATTTGAGTGATTTTGAGATTGTGCATTATGGGATATTATAACATGTGTTATTACGTTGGCAAGCGTATTTTTTGGCGTCTTGTTCGGGTGCAGGGGGCTGGCAGGTTCTCACGAAATTAAATCCGGGTCGCCATCTCCCGCCTCTGCGGGCGCGCAGGCCGCTCGAACGGCCTCTGCGAGCCGTTCTCCGGTGGCGAATTCTTCGTCGATGACGACGACACCGCCCGGGCGTTCTAATTCGGCGACGGAGTTGTGATAGCGGGCGCGGGCGATGATGTGGATGTCCGGGGCTAGGTGGCGTGTCGCGACGGTGATCTGGGTGGTGGCGCGGTGGTCGGGAACGGTGATGACGATGGCGCGCGCGCGGGTGATGCCGTGGTGCAGGAGGACGTCGAGGTGGGTGGAATCGCCGAGCTCGGCGGCGAAACCCATCGAGTTGGCGAGGGCGATGTTCGGCGGTCGCAGATCGAGAATCAGTGCCGTCCGGTTTTGGTTCGCCAACTCTTCGGCGACACGTTGCCCGGCCGGGCCGAAACCGACGACGATGACGTGCCCGGAGAGCGGCTCGGCCGCACCGGAATCTGCGGCGGTGCGGCTGGCGATATTTTTTGTCGGCAGGCGTTTTTGCAAAGCTCTCCCGATCGGTAAGGCGGCGCGCAACAGGAACGGCGTGAGGAACAGCGAGATGAGCGTCGCTGACACCAGTAGCTGGAAGGTGGGGTCGTCCAGCAGGCCGTCGCTATGGGCGATGCCGGCGATGACGATCCCGAATTCGCCCACCTGCGCCAGTGAGATACCGGTGGCCAGTGCATACTGTAGCGGCTGCTTGAAGAGCAGGGCGATGCCGGTGATTAGCAATGCTTTGCCGACCACGAATAGCGCCACCACTAGGGCGACTTGCGCGGCGTGTTGGGCGATCCATAACGGGTCGGCGAGCATGCCGACCGAGGCAAAAAACAGCGTGATGAAGAGCGCGCGCAGGGCACTGATGTCGGAGCGGATTTGGGTGGCGAACGGGGATTCGGCGAGCATGATCCCGGCGATGAACGCGCCGAGCGCGGGCGATATACCCACCGCGTGCGCGGCGCCGGCCGAGCCCATGGCGAGCACCACCGCCAGCAGGATGAGCAGCTCGCGGTCGCGCGAAAGGCTCAATGATTTGAGCAGGCGTGGCAGGACGTAGTTCGACAGCAGGTAAAAACCGCCGATCAGCGCCACGATGACCCCGCCCGCTTTGGCGAATCCGACCCCCATTTCGGCGATCGTCCCAGCGCCCCCTAACAAAGTAACAAGAAGCACCAACGGCACCACGGCGATGTCCTGCATCAGCAGGATGCCGAGCGCCGAGCGGCCGTGGATGGAATCGATTTCTCCACGGTCGATAAGAATGCGCAACACGCAGGCGGTGGAGGAAAGCGCGACCATCGCGCCGATGGCCAACGCCGTCCCCAGCCCGAACCCGAACGCGCTGGCGACTCCGTAGCCCGCGGCCAGGGTGAGGCAAATCTGCAAGGTGCCCCCGCCGAGCGCGAGGCTCCCCAGCCGCAGCAGGTGGCGCATGGAGAACTCCAAGCCGATGGCGAATAGCAGCATCGACACGCCCAGTTCGGCGATTACCGGCACCCCGGAGTCGGCGTGTACCGCGCCCAACACCGCCGGGCCCATGAGGGTGCCGGCCAGCAAGTAGCCGAGGATCGCCGACTGCCCGAGGCGCTCAAAGAGCATCCCTAACAGCAGCGCGGCGGAGAGCAGGATCAGCAGTTGAAAGAAAATCGGCCAGAATACCATTTCCGCCGCACTCCCCGCGCTGACTGCGAGCAGCCGTGTTGTCGTTTCGCAAAATCCTCCCATTCGGGCGCACTAAAGCCGCTACCCGGCGCTGTGTAAACGAGATCGATCTGCGAACTTTCCTGCAACGTCGGCAGCGGCTGGGCGCGGTTTTGGCTCAGGGTAATTTCAGCACCCTTTTTACCTCGGCGACGGTTTGCTCGTGGTTGAGATCGTTATGAGAAGCGGGGACGATTTTTTCCGATTCTGCCCGATCGATGTGACTGCTCCAATAAGGGACGGTGCCGTCGGAAGACTCCTTCAAAGACCCCTTTCGCCCTCTCGTGCCGATGATGCTGAACTCTCTGACCGGGTGGTTGTTCGGGAGGTTGGCGAGGATCGGCAAGGTCGGCTGGCGGGGGGAGAGCGCGTGGATGCTGTTGAGTTTCCCCTGTCCCAGCTCCTGGTAAGCTTTGGTGAATGCCCCCGGATTGGTGGCGGAAATTCTCTCGTAGAAATCCTTGAAACCGCTTTTCGGAGGCTTGGCCACAAATCGTCCGAAACGCCCGAGCAACGTGTCTGCGAACTCGCTCCCGCGATGGGAGGCCGCGATGTAGATGACGCGTTTAACATGCGGGGTAGAGTCCCAAAAAAATGCCTCTCGCAACGCGGAGCGGTCATCATCGGAGAGCGTCAACGAATCGAACGGCCGGGTGAAGGC
>QIKC01000253.1 GCA_003232855.1 Verrucomicrobiales bacterium | reverse complement strand
AACCGCGACGTCACCTACGGCACCAACAGCGAGTTTGGTTTCGACTACCTGCGTGACAACGGCATGGCCAACACCAAAGACGAACAAGTGCAGCGCGGGCACTTCTTCGCCATCATCGACGAGGTCGATTCGGTGCTCATCGACGAAGCGCGCACCCCGCTCATCATCTCCGGGCCGTCCACCATCTCTAACAACCAGCAGTACGACCGTTTCCGACCGCTGGTCGATCAGTTAGTCAAAAAGCAGAACATCCTCTGCAACGAAGCGATCAGCGACGCCAAGCAAGCCTTCACCGACGGCGACCTCGACACCGCAGGCAGAGCGATGGTGAAGGTCAAATTCGGCCAACCCAAAAACCGCGGCCTGCTGCGTCTCATGGAAGATCCCGAGCTGCGTAAAATCGCCGAAAAAACCGAGCTGAGCTTCTTTCAAGACACGCAAAAAGTCGCCCTCTTCGAACTCAAAGAAGAACTATTTTTCAACGTCGAAGAAAAATCCCACGACGCCGATCTCACCGAGAGAGGCCGCGACTTCCTCAACCCCGACGATCCCGACGCGTTCATGCTGCCTGACCTGGCGACCGAATTTGCCGACATCGATGCCGATGAAGCGCTCTCCGACGCGCAGAAAAACAAAAAAAAGGACGAGCTACAGGTGAAAATGGACGGCCAGGGCGAGCGCATGCACAGCATCACGCAACTGCTCAAAGCCTACTGCCTCTACGAGAAAGACGTCGATTACGTGGTCACTGACAACAAGGTGGTGATCGTCGATGAGAACACCGGTCGCGAAATGCCCGGGCGACGCTGGAGCGACGGCCTGCACCAAGCGGTCGAGGCCAAAGAAGGCGTTAAATTGGAGCGCGAAACCCAGACCCTAGCAACGGTAACCGTGCAGAACTACTTCCGCCTCTACGAAAAGCTCGGCGGCATGACCGGCACCGCCGAAACCGAGGCCGCAGAGTTCAGCGACATCTACGGGCTCGACGTGCTGCCCATCCCCACCAACCGCCCGATCCTACGCCTCGACCAAAACGACCACATTTACAAAACCCGGCGCGAAAAATACAGCGCCGTAATCGCCACCATCAAAGAGCACCACGCAAAGGGACAGCCAATCCTCGTCGGCACCGCCAGCGTCGATGCATCAGAAACGGTGGCACGACTGCTCAAGCGCGAAAAAATCCCGCACGCCGTCCTCAATGCCAAATACCACCGCCAAGAAGCAGAAATCGTCCAGCGCGCCGGCCAACAAGGCTCGGTAACCGTCTCCACCAACATGGCCGGACGCGGCACCGACATTAAACTCGGCGAGGGCGTCTCCGACAAAGGCGGCCTGCTCGTGCTGGCCACCGAGCGCCACGAATCGCGCCGCATTGACCGCCAGTTGCGCGGCCGCTGCGCCCGCCAAGGCGACCCCGGAGAATCACTCTTCTTCATCAGCTTCGAAGACGACCTAATGCGCAACTTCGGCGCCGCCGAACGCATGACCAAAATGATGGAGCGCTTCGGGCTCGAAGAGGGACAAGAGCTACAGCACAAATGGCTCAACCGCTCCGTGCAGACCGCGCAGAAACGCGTCGAACAACGCAACTACCAGATGCGCAAGCGCGTGCTCGACTTCGACGACGTGATGAACAATCAACGTGAAGTCGTCTATGGATACCGCAACGAAGTGATCGAGAGCGCCAACCCACGCGAACTCATCTACGAGGCCGTGGACGAGGCCATGCCCGCCCGCGCGCTGATGTTCCTCGATTCCCCCGACCCGGACGAGGAACCAGACTACAGCGGCCTCCTCAACTGGGCCAACACCAACTTCCCGCTCGGCCTCACCGCCGAAAGCGCCGCATTCGAAACCCGCGACGCCGAAGCCAACGGCGTGTTCCTCACCGACAAGGTCAAATCGCTCTACGAGCTGAAGACCGCCCACGAGGACAGCGAACACCTCGACAACCTCGAGCGCTCGGTGATCCTCGGCGGAATCGACCGCTTGTGGCAGGAACACCTCTACAACATGGACTCGTTGCGCGAAGGCGTCCACCTGCGCGCCCACGGCCAGAAAGATCCGTTGGTCGAATACAAAACCGAAGCCTTCGCCATCTTCCAAGTGCTGATGGAGACCATCAAGGGCGAGGTGCTCACCAACCTGTTCCGCAGCACCACCAACCTCGAAGCCTTCCACAACTTCCTGCGCAACCTGCCGATGAACCAAGGCGATGCCAACAACCCCGGCGGCCCCAGCCTCGCGGGCAGCGGCGCCATTTCCGCCCCTGCGCCTGCACAAGGCGACCCCGATTTGGGTCCGCAAATCAGAATCCCCGTCACCCGCGACCTGCCCAAAGTCGGCCGCAACGACGCCTGCCCCTGCGGCAGCGGCAAAAAACACAAACAATGCTGCGGCAAGGGCGCCTGAGCTGCTGTAGCCGGCCCGCGGTGAGGCCGCTTCATCATTGGTTAAAAGTATCAGACAATTCAACCCCAGTTAACCATTCGATGAAAACAGCAATGATCACGGTGGTGATGATGGCGGCGATGGTCACCGCGCTATTTTTCTGGCAGCAGGGCCAAGCGACTGGGCTGCAACGGGAGATAAAATCCCTGCAAGTCCGGCGAACCTCGCTCGAGGAAGCGCGTCTTCTCGATGGGGTGCGCCCGGGCAGTCACGGGGAGGTAGAGGAAAACGGAGCAACGAAACCGAGAACGATTCGCCAGCTGCTGGCGGCGGCGGACGAGCCGATCGATACAAAGACGCTGATGGAGGGTCTGATGCAGGCGCTGATGACTCAAGACATGTTGGGGATGTTGCGAATATGTCTGCCCATTTCCCGGCTCAGCAGCGAGGCGCGAGATGAGCTGTTGACGGAAATTCAGGAATTCGAAACGAATCCGCAGGGCAAGCAGATAATGCTCCAGATACTGATGGCGTTCGCCGACAGCAGCGATCCGGCGAAAACGCTGGAGCGGTCGCTTTCGATGGATATGCAGCCGCATGCTTACGCGAACCATCTGTCGTCATGGGCGAAGAAGAACCCGCAGGCGGCGCTGGCATGGTATCGCTCAAAGCAGAACGAAGGAGCTCTCGACGGCAAAGGCCTCGGCCAGTCTCCGGAG
>QIKC01000020.1 GCA_003232855.1 Verrucomicrobiales bacterium | reverse complement strand
CGAAAAACAGCACTGCGGCCAGCAGAGCAAGACAGGCGATCAGGTTGCGCAGCAGCTGGTCGGGCCAGAAAGAGCCCGTCGCCTCGGCACCGGAACCGGCACGCGCTTTGACCACCGCGCGACCGTGGCGACGGCCGAGGTAAAAATTGAAGGCCATGACCAGCACCAGCGCCACCGGCAGGAAACCCGCGTGTAGGGCGAAGAAGCGAGTCAGCGACGCATTGCCGTACTCCGAGCCGCCGATGGCCACGCTCTGCATCGCCTCACCGACCACCGGCATCACGCCGACGTAGCCCATCGCCACCTTGGTTCCCCCCAGCCCCTCCTGATCCCAGGGCAACATGTAGCCGGTGCGGGCGATCGCCAGCACCAGCCCCATCATCACCAACGACAACCAAAAATTGAACTCGCGCGGCGCGCGGTAGGCTCCATCGATCACCATTTGCACCAAATGAAACAACAGCAGCAGCACCATGATGTCCGCCATCCAACGGTGAATACCGCGCAGCAGGGCACCGCCGGGCACGGCGTTCTGCAGGTGGAACACGCTCTCCCAAGCGCTCGACGCGCCGGGGCTATACGCCATCCATAAAAATGCGCCGGTGACGCACTGGACGGCGATGGCGAATACGATGGTCGATCCCCAAACATAGCGCCAACGCGGGCCGCCAGGGATGCGCTCGTAAAGCGTCTCCCGACAGAGCTTTCCAAGCCCGGTGCGGTCTTCGACCCATGCCAACAGCGGGCGGATCATGAGATTTCCTCCTTCGCCGCAACCCCGGTTTTGTAATTCACAAACGTCACCCACACCTCGCCCGCCGCGAGCTTCTCGGCATCGATTTCCAAGGTATCCAGCGGCCGCGGGCTCGGGCTCTCGCCGACGATGCCACCGTCGAGGCCGAACAGGCTCTCGTGGCAGGGACAGAAGAACCCCTCCTTCTCCGCTTGGTAGCCAACACTGCACCCAGCGTGCGGACAGCTAGTGTTGAAGGCCACCACGCCGCCATCGGCGATGCGACGTAAATAGACGCTCCCCAATCGCTTCTCCGGGTGCAAAGTCCACGCGTCCTTGCGCTCGGCGACCACATCATAACGCCTCGGCGTACCGTCCTCGGGGAGATCATCAAGCGAAGCCAGACGCACCTTGATCTCGCTCCGAGCGCCTTTGCCTAGGGGCGACAATATCGTTACCAAACCGGTAACCAGCGGCACCGCCACCACCACTCCGGCAGTCACCACGGTCAGAGATTTCGCCAAAAACGCGCGACGCTCCACATCGCAAGCATCCGTTTTCACCGTTGGGCTCCCCTCGTCGTTATCAGTCATCGAAGTCATCCTGCTAGCAAGACAACGCCCGATCAATGCAAAACCTCACTCCCGAATCATCTTCTCCGAAATTAAACTCCCATCGCAGCACGGTTCCCCGGCACGCGAACCGGAATTAAGACGCTTTGTGATCGTGCGCCTTCTTGTCATGCGCTTTGTCACCGTGTTCCTCATCGCCGTGTGCCTTGTGACCGTGCGGCTGGAACAGGTGCTTTGAGCCCTTGGTCTTACCATCTTCCGAATCCTCCCACGTGTGACTATCACAGGCGGGAAAAATAGGAATGAGTGCGAGGCAGGCGATGGCGGCGAAAACTGGCTTTTTCATGGGTCTCGGAAATTGCGCATAATGAAGGGGCTTCACCCGAAAACGCAACCCCCAATGCGCGCACCATCAAGCGTTCTACACGCCTTTCTTCTGCGGCTCCCAAATGAATTTGTGCATCTGCAACTGAAAGCGCGCCGGCAACTTGTCGCGCACCATCCAATCGACAATCTGCCGCGGCTCGATCGCCCCGAATACCGGCGAAAAAAGCACCGCCGCGCAGCGTTCGGCCAGCGCGTGCTCGCGCAGCATCCCGCGCGCCCACAGGTAGTCTTTCTCCGAGCCGATGACGAACTTCACCTCATCCTTCGCCGCCAGCAGCGGGATGTTTTCGTAACGATTCTTCGCGCACTCGCCACTGTCCGGCGTCTTCAGATCCATGATGATGTGGACGCGCGGATCGACCGAGCCGATGTCACGATTGCCGCTAGTCTCGAGCAACACGGTGCGCCCCGCATCGCAAAGTTGCGCCATCAGTGGCAGCGCCGCCGCTTGCAGCAACGGCTCGCCACCGGTGATCTCCACCATTGGACAGTCGATCGCCAGCACCTTCGCCAGCACCGCCTCCACAGGTGCGGCCTCGCCCCCGTAAAACGCGTATTCCGTGTCGCAGTAAGTGCAGCGCAGATTGCAGCCCGTCAGCCGCACGAAAATACAGCGCACCCCCGCCCAGGTGCTCTCGCCCTGAATCGACTCATAGATTTCCGTCACCCGCAAGGTTCCGGCTGAAATTTCGTCTGTAATCGTCGTTGCCATCTTGACTTCTTCCCCCAACCCATAACCAATATCCCATCCCGAACAACATGGATCCCACCGCAGCCAAATCCCGCGCCGCGCAGTTGCGCAGCGAACTCGAGCACCACAACCAGCTCTACTACCTCGACGCCAACCCGGAGATCAGCGATGCCGACTACGACACGCTGATGCGCGAGCTGAAGGGCATCGAGGCCGCACACCCCGACCTGCGCACCGCCGACTCCCCCACCCAGCGCGTCGGCGGCGCGCCGCTGGACGGCTTTCAGCAAATCCAACACCCGGTGCCGATGCTCTCCATCGAGGACGTCCACGAGCTAAAGGAGGAGGAGATGCAGCAAAGCGGTGCCGACCGCGACGCCGCGCTGAGTGACTGGTTCGCCCGCTTCCAACGCAGCCTCGCCGGCGCGGCGGTACCGCTCACCGTCGAGCCAAAGATCGACGGCGTCGCGGTGTCGCTGATGTATCGCGACGGCCTGCTCGAATACGCCGCCACCCGTGGCGACGGCGGCACCGGCGACGACATCACACAGAACATCAAAACCATCCGCTCGGTGCCGCTGCGCCTTCCGCAGGGAGCACCACCGGTGTTCGAGGTGCGCGGCGAAGTCTTCATGCCAGACGCCGCGTTCAACCGTCTCAACGAACAACGCGACGCCGACGGCCAGCCCGCCTTCATCAACCCGCGCAACGCCACCGCCGGATCCCTCAAACA
>QIKC01000156.1 GCA_003232855.1 Verrucomicrobiales bacterium | reverse complement strand
GAGGACACCGGGTGGGAGTTCGTTCGCCTGTTCCGCTGCGTCCACCGCGGGCCTTTCCGCTGGCCGTGCAGCGAGGTGGAAACCGGGCAATTTTTCAGTGAGGAGGTGATCGCCGACTGGTTGGCGCGGCGACCGGAGGATTTTGCGTCGGGTTTCCGCGAGTGCTGGCGCCACTATCGGCGATCGCGGTAACGGCCGTGAGGCTATTGGAGGTTTTCGATCCAACCGATCTCGATGAAGGAATCGATGTAGATGTTGTTTTGATATTGGGGGTAGACTCTGTTCGCCGAGGCTATCCACGAGCGCGCATCGTCATCCTCGCCTTTGTTGAAGTGGATGGCGGCGTTGCCGAAGTAGAATCCCGGGTGATCGTCGAGAAAATCGTAGGTGTCCAGAATTTCGCGTGCTGCGGCTTCGTCGTCCAACTTTAAACGGCAGATGAGGATCTTGAATTCGATCAGCGCCCGGGTCGCCTCGGGGGATTCGGGGTTGTCGGTCAGCAATGTGTTGAACGCCTTTTCGGCCTCAGCGAATTTTCCTTGGACGAAGTGGATTTCGGTGAGGTTGAAGCGTGACATGAACGCCTTGGGGTCGAGTTCGACTGCGCGCTCGAAAGCGGCTGCGGCCATGTCGAAGTTGCGCGTTTTGGTGTGGGCTGCCCCCAGGAGGTTGTGGATGGTTGCGTAGTCGGGAGCCATGGCCTCGGCTTCGACCAGCTTCTCGAACGCCTCTTGGATACGGATGCCGCCGAGGTAGGTCGAGGCGTCGCGCATCAGGCCGGCAAGCTTTTGTTTCTCATCATCCGACATCGCTTGAACCGACTTCGGGATACGCGAATTCTGCTCAACGGGTTCGGCTCCGGTGGGCATCGGAGCCTTTTTGAGGGAGGGATCGGGGAAGGCTGGGGTGACGCTTTCGGTCAACTGCACTTTCTCCCTGTCTGTTTCGGAGTCGGTGGGCGCATCGATCTTCAGCAGGGGAGTGGCCGGTTCGGCTTCCTCCTGGGCGCTCAGGGAGAGCGGGATACTGATGGCGATGGCGAGGGTCGTTAGAAGGGGCTTGGCGCGCATGATATGAAAGAAGTGGCTGAGGCTAGGGGTTCTCCCCGATTCGGCAGGGGTATGCGAAATCATGCGTTGGTATCGGGCGCAAGTCAATGCCATAGCTCCGCCTAGGCGTCTATTCCGGCAGGATAGGTCGAGCCGTTGAGAGGGAGAGGTCTCTAGACCGGAGCTGGGCTCGCTACCCTTTGGATGCCGCTGCCGCTGCGGAAATTGGCGAACGGTTGCACTTGGCCGTTGTCGAGACTGTGGCTCAGCCATTGGAACATCTCTTCGACTTCCTTGTTCTCGCTGCGGAGGTTGCGCACATGTTCCCAGCCGAGTTCGCTGCGCGGTCTCGATTCCGAGATGCGCTGGAAGCGGATGAGTTTGTGTAAGCCTTCCATCGCGCGTTCTGTGAAATGCCGGATCGCCCCGGGTTCCGGGAGGTCGTCTAGGTCGTCGGTGGTGAGGCCGAAGCTGGTGACGCCGATGCCGAATTCGTTGCCGAGCGCCCGCAGGCTCTCGATGAGCTTCTCGTCTTCGACTGGCTCGGCGATGATCAGTTCGCCGTAGTGCGCCCAGCGCGAGTTGCTCAGACATTGGAAAAAATCCTCGCGGAAGGTGTCCTGGCGGACTTCCAACTTCATTTTCATCGAGCGCAGGTTGAAGGGTTGCGAGCCGAAACTGCGCTGCAGTTGAAGCATGTCGCGGTCGAATTTGACGGCGCCCTCGGAGGAGCCTCCGACTTGCCACGTGACCGAGATGACATCGGGGAACTTCCAGAGGTCTTCGTAGCGTGCGTCCTCGCCGAAGGTATCCTCTAAGATGAAAGGGAACTTTCCTTCGTTCTCTCCGCAGCGGGCGACGACCGCACGGAATTTGTTAGCGCGCAGCAGGGCTTCGTTCGATGTCGTGTAGCCGAAGGCGTCGCCGAAGGTGGCCTGGCTCGGTGAGATCATGTGGCGGGCGCTCTTCATCGAGTCGAGCGTGTTGGTGCGCAGGTAGTAGCCTTGTCCGTGTTCGACCTTGGCGATCGGCGCGCTCGGGTCGCAGGACATGATCGAGAAATGGTAGCGCAGGGTGGCGTCGCTGTAGCGCTGTTCCAATTTCAGTTTCACCAGCTCGATGAGCTCGGTGCCCTTGATCGCGTTTTTGGGATCGGGGGGGAGGATTTCAGGAAGGACGTTTCTCAGGTGCTCGCGGAGGCTCATATTCAGTGTTGGTTTCTTGGTAGAGATTGGGTGGTATTTAAAATAATACTTAATTTCCCCTGATTTTTTAGCGGAACTTGGGCGGGGCGTCGATAGTCAATGACACTAAAATTTTATAAGTGCTCCGCAGGGTTAAAAAACGGGGTAAAATGGGCGTTGAATCCTGATTCTAAGGGCGATCCAGGTCTGGTGTTCGCGAGGTGTTCAGCCGTTGGTCGAGGTGGGTTTTGCTCCGTTGCCCCCCCGAAAGTAAAAATTTATGAGCTTTGGCTGCGGGTGTGGGGCGTGGGAAAAGCGGATTTTTTTAGAGATCCTCCTTCAGGCGAATTTTGAAGCGCCTGGAGTTCAGCCAACGCACGCCGAACATGTCGCGGGTGGCGCGGAAAGCGCGGTTGCCGAATCCGTATTTGCTGACCCCGTGCTGGCGGGCGCGGTGGTTGACTGGGAGCTCGGTCACTTTGTATCCCATGGATTTGATAAGCGCCGGGATGAAGCGGTGCATGCCATTGAAGGGAATGAGGCCTTCGCGGCATTCGCTGCGCATGACTTTCAGAGTGCAGCCGGTGTCGCGGACGCCGTCTCCGACGAAGCGGCTGCGCACGGCGTTGGCCACCTTGCTCTGCATGCGTTTGAATTTGGTGTCCTTGCGTGCGGCCCGGTAGCCGCAGGCGAGGTCGGCTCCGTTTTCGATCTCCGCTAGGAGTTTAGGGATGTCGGCGGGGTCGTTTTGCAGGTCGCCGTCGATGAGGGCGATCATGCGGCCGCGGGCGGCGTGGATGCCTGCGTACATTGCGGCGCTCTGGCCGCAGTTTTTTTCGAAGCGGAGCAACCGCACGCGTTCTCCGGCTTCGACCTTGGCGGCGGTGGCAT
>QIKC01000127.1 GCA_003232855.1 Verrucomicrobiales bacterium | reverse complement strand
GCGAGGCTTCTATCGACGACGGGGGCATCCCGGCCGTCGATGTCGAGGTGCGGGTGCGCGATCTGGTTGTTGCCAAGGTGTTGCCAGACAACTGGGTGAAGCGGCTGAAGGGAACGGTCGAAGTCGATGCGGATATCGGCGTTAGTGAAGGTGGCGACTTTTTGTTAGAAGGGGTCGCCCGTCTGCGGGGCGGGGAATGCCGGTGCTGGAGCGCGTCGATGAGATGCTGGGGTCGAGCCGCTTCCGGAGGCTCTCCTTTAGCGAGTTCAAAGTGGATTTCAAACGCACTGCGGAAGTTCTCGAACTGCGGGACTACTACGTGCTCTCGGCCGGCAGCGCTTGCATTAAGGGGCGTGCGTTGTTGCCCGATGCGGGTGAGCCCACCGGTCGCTATATGTTAGGGGTGACGGCAGATACGATCAAATGGCTGCCGCTGATCAAGAAGGCGGTGATCGAGGGGGTGTTTTCGCACGGCAGGGATGAGGCTTTCGCTATGGTGTTCGGAGATTCGCCCGGCGATATCGAGAAACCCCCGGAGGGGTTTCTCTGGGCGGTGGCGACGATCCGTCCCGGCGCGCCGGATCCGTACAGCGCAGATTTGCGCGAACAGTTCTTCGATGCCGGCGGCATGGCGATTTGGGGGCAACTGGTCGGCCTCTCGAAGACGGGGGTGAAAGCGTTAGAGATCCTCGCCGGCGCGGCGCACGCCAAGGGTGTAGACGTGGTCATGGTGCTGGCTGAGGGCGGCACCGGTGTGGGCATGTTCTCGCCCGAAAACCTGCTGCGCGCGGCGGGCGAACTCGGGGTCACCTCCACCGTGGAATCGCTGCTGAAAGGGGTGGCGGAGGGCGTTGGCGAGTTGCCCTCGACGCTGTTGGAGGCTGGGGCGGGGTTGATTGACGGCCTGCTGCCGTAGGTGGGCCTCTACGGGCCGAGGCTCGCTCGCCAGCGGGCGATGGTGACGAGGTGGAGAGCTACGCCGATGCAGGCGAGCGAGGCGGCCCACACCCAGAAGCCGAGCATCGGTTCGGTCAGCATCATCACCGGTTCTTCAGCGGCGGTGGAGTGTCGGTTGGAGAAAAGGAAATGCCCGTCCTGCGAACGCGCCGCTGCCGCCGGGACGAATAGGGCGATGACGGTGAGGGCGAGGGCGAGCGATCCGGTGAATACGCCGACCTGCGTCTGTGTTTTGAGTCGGGTTCGCGCTCGGATGGTTCGCAGGTAGGCGGCGGTTCCGAGCAGGGCGAGGGATTCGATCACGAGCATGATGGGCACCGCTCCCACCACCTCGCCGCCGCGCGGGGGCGGTGTTCCCGGCGCGGGCGACTGGCTCTGCAGCATCGGTAGCGTCAAGCCGACAGCGTGTAAGGCGATAGCCGTCGAGCAGGCGATCACCGCCGTTCGTCGGTAGCCAGCAGCGTGCATCTGGGAGGTCTCTCTCTTTTTCGCAGGGCGGCGGGCGCCACCGGCTATGCGAAGGAAAGGTCGATGAATCCTTCGAGCTTTCGGATGCGGGTCGGGTGGCGCATTTTGCGCAAGGCCTTTGCCTCGATCTGTCGGATGCGCTCCCGTGTCACCTCGAATTGTTGGCCGACTTCTTCCAGTGTGCGGCTGTAGCCATCGCGCAGGCCGAAGCGCTGTTCGAGCACGGCCCGCTCCCGTTCATTCAATGTGCCGAGCACGTCTTTGATTTTTTCCCTGAGCATGGCGAAGCCTGTCCGCTCCGCCGGACTCTCCGCGTTCGTGTCCTCGATGAAGTCACCGAAGCAGGTGTCGTCGCTGTCGCCGACTTGAGCCTGTAGGGAGATGGGTTGTTGTGCCATCTTCAGTACCGCGCGCACGCGGGCGACCGGGAGGTGGATTTCCTCTGCGATTTCGTCGGCGCTGGCCTCGCGGCCATACTCCTGAACTAGTTGCTTCTGCACCCGCATCAGTTTGTTGATCGTCTCGATCATGTGAACCGGGATGCGGATGGTTCGCGCTTGGTCGGCGATGGAGCGGGTGATGGCCTGACGGATCCACCAAGTCGCGTAGGTCGAGAACTTGTAACCGCGCTGGTATTCGAATTTTTCGACCGCCTTCATCAGGCCGATGTTGCCCTCCTGGATGAGATCCAAAAAGGAGAGTCCGCGGTTGGTGTATTTTTTGGCGATCGAAATGACCAGCCGCAGGTTGGCTTTGACCATTTCCGTCTTCGCCCGTTCGGTCGCCAGCATGTGCTTCTGCATTTCCGCGTGGTCGATCTTGTATTGTTCGGCGGTGTGCCAGCACTTCAGGCAGTATTCGTCGAACTCCGCTCTTCCCTCGCCAGTGCCTTTCGCCCGTTTCATCTTGCGCTCTAGGCGCTGGAATTCTTTAAAATCGGACTGGGTGTCGTCGAGGAATTTTTCCAAGACCTTCTCCTTGTAGTGGAAGCGCTTGAAGGCGCGGTCGAGGGTTCCCATCAGTGTGTCGAACTCCTCCTCGAGTTTCTTTCGGCAGCGCACTTTCGGGGACTGGAGTTTGCTGTGCAGTTGGTCGGCCTGAGCACGGGCATCGACAACCACTTTGCACAGGCGCCGCAAGCCTTTCAGGTAGCGCTCGCGACTGCTGACCGCTTTTTCCAAGACCACGCGGTCGAAGCGTTCTTTGCCTTCGATCAGGCGTTCGGCGATGAGCAGATAGGCGTCGGCGGCATAACCAAAACGGTGCAGCAGGCGGTGGGATACGTTTTTGGCGGACTCGATGCGTTTTGAGATTTCAACCTCCTCCTCACGGGTCAGTAGCGGCGTCTGCCCCATCTGTTTGAGATACATCCGAACCGGATCGTCGAGAATGTCCAGCCTGCTGTCGGGCTTGCGCGCGGCGGGGTGCTCCACCTCTTTCGCCTTGCGGATCTCGGCGACCTTATCGACTTGCGAGGCGTCGACGATATCGAATTCCATGTTGCTCAGGCGCGTCATGATCGACTCCAGTAGTGCTGGGTCGGAGAGTCCGGCGGGCAGCGCATCGTTGATGTCGTCGAAGGTGAGGTGATCCTGCTCTTTGGCCAGCTTGATGAGCTCGCGCAAGACCTCTTGCACCTCCGGTTTGTTGAGTGCTGCATCTGCGAGAGCCGCTGTGCCGGCGTCGCGATGGACTCCCGCCGGGCGGATGTAGCCGTCTTTGCGCGGACGACCGCGCGGGCGTTTGATTTCGGGGTCACCGATGATGCCGTGCTCGGCGAGGATGCGGGCGCGCAAATCCTCCTCGCCTTTGGTCGGTCTGCCGCGGCGCCGTTTCGGCAACTCCAGAATCCCCTTGATGGTCATTACCTTCTCCATCTCGATCCCATGGGATTT
>QIKC01000038.1 GCA_003232855.1 Verrucomicrobiales bacterium | reverse complement strand
GAGCTGCGGGCCGCGGTTGCCCATGCGGGTTTCGGCTTTGATCCACAGTCCGTCGCGCAGGCCGAAATTACGCACGATCTCCGGGGTGACGAAGACGTCGTCCGGGGTTTGGCGGAAGTCGTTTTTCGGCTCGCGGAGGAAGCCGAAGCCTTTGCCGGAAATTTCGAGAATTCCCTCCTGTTCGATGATCGGCCCGAGGGGTGCCTCTCGGGGCTCTCTGGCCTCCCTAGGTTCTCTCGGCTCTCTTGATCTGGATGATCTTTTGCGGTCGCGATCCCAATTTTTGCCTCCGCGCCTGTTGCGCCCTTTGCCGCCTTTGTGGTTTTTGCCGCCTCTGCCGCCGTGGTTTCGGCCACCGTTGCCGGGGCTCGCTTCTCCCCGGTGGTTCTGGGTGTCGGACCTCGGCACATCGGTGCGGGCGACCGTTTCTTCAGATCTGCTTTCGCTCATATTGGATTATTAAAAAATTGGAAAATTGGAAAATTGGGATGCGGGTGCCTCGGGGAGGGGGATCAGATGTCGATTTGTTCGAGGATCTGCTCGGTGATGTCGAAATTGGCAAAGACGTTCTGGGTGTCGTCGTAGTCGTCGAGCGCGGTGAATAGCTGCAACACTTGCTTGGCGGCCGGGAGGTCGGTGATCTCGATTTCAGTCTGTGCGCGGTAGACGAGCCCCTGCGAATCGATGTCCGCACCGGCCGCGGCGAGCGCGGATGCGACAGCTCCCAGTTGGTCGGCGTCGGTGCTGATCACGTGCCCGTCGTCGTCGCTGACGACGTCTTCCGCGCCGGCATCGAGGGCCATTTCGAGTATCGTTTCCTCGTTCCCCGCAGAGGCCGGCAGGCGGATTTCGCCGATGTGGTCGAAGAGGTGAACGACGTTGCCACTGTTGCCGAGGTTGCCGTTGTTCTTGTTGAACAAGATGCGCAGGTCGTTGAATGAGCGGTTGGTGTTGTCGGTGATGATCTCGACGATCAATGCGATCCCGCTCGGGCCGAAACCCTCATAGCGGGCTTCCTCGTAGGATGCGCCCTCGATCTCGCCGGTGCCCTTTTTGATCGCTCGGTCGATGGTGTCGCCGGGCAGGCTGAGTTTTTTGGCAGCGCTGACCGCCTGTCGCAGGCGAGCATTGAGGTCGGGGTCGCCTCCGTCGCGCGCGGCGACGGAGATCTCTTTCGCGAGCTTGCTGAAAAGCTTGCTACGCTTCGCGTCGGCAGCACCTTTGGAGTGCTTGATTTTGGACCACTTGTTGTGTCCGGACATATGAGGGTGAGCGGTGGCGGTGGCGCCGGGGCTCGGGTCAAAGAAAGGGTGAATGGATTGGAAAAATATTGGGTTCTCGTGAGCCGGATTGCTGCCTGTGCGCAATCGGTATCATGCTTGCCGATTGCACGGTGACGCGCTGTTTCCCCTTAGAGCAACAGCGTTCCAGAACGGGTTAACCCCCTGCGGCGCCGGGCGCCGGGATCGGGGTAGGTTCCAGAATGAGAACGCCAGAAGTCTAACAAGGAACGGAGCCTGTGTCAACGGGTCTGTACCGCCACACCCCAGCAACCTATGGTCTCCTCGGGGTGCTCCGCATGGCCAGATCGTGGGGAAACCCCGCTCTCATCGCCCGATGCAGATGCCCCATTTTGAGCCACCGCGAGACCAAAGCAACTGTTTTCTGCGAGAAAAACTCTGCGCATTTGCTCCGATTTCCGCTTGATCCGAGGCCCGCGCATCGTTAAAGGAAGCCATTCCACCGCACCGTTGGCGATACTCTCCGACGGCGCGGCATACAACGATGGGCAAGCAACACAGAAAAGTAGTCAAACGAACCCGGCGCAAAGCCTACCTCAAGCGTAAGCATGAGAAGGCGGTAGCCGAGAAGAAACTCGCTAAACCTGCGGCGAAAAAGCCGAAGAAAGCGGCAGCCAAAAAGGCGGCGACCAAAAAAGTCGCTGCGAAGAAGGCTCCAGCGAAAAAGGCTGCTGCCAAAAAAGCGCCAGCAAAGAAAGCCGCTGCGAAAAAAGTGCCGGCGAAGAAGGCCACCGAAGAGAAGACGGACACGGCTTCCGATGGTGGCGGCGAGAGCTGACCAACCGGCGGCCTAACCGGCTGCTGCGGCTGCGCTACCGATATCATGGCCGGGGGGGACAACGCTTTGCCCCCCTATCTGATCGTCGATGGGCACAATGTGATCCACGCGTGGGGCGACCTGCGTGAGATGGCTGAGCGGAGTGGTCTCGCGGCTCGCGAGGAACTGCACCGGCGCCTAACAACCTATCAGGACGTCAGCGGCGAACGGGTGGTATTGGTTTACGATGGCAAGGGGGAGCGGGTAGGCGACGGTGGGACACGGGGGACGGATAGCATTCAGGTGTTCTATTCGTCGGCGGCCTCGACCGCCGATCGGGTGATCGAACGGCTGTCTGGCAAGTATGCGGATCGGCGGCGGATCACGGTGGCATCCAATGACCGAGCGGTGCTCGACACCTGTTCGAGCTTCGGCGCCGAGGCGATTTCTGCCAAAGGCCTGCTCGAACGCGTCGAACGGGCGGAGGAGGAGTTGCGGAAGCGGATTGGCAGGAGCTGACGACTGATTCTTGACCTCGCACCCCGAATCGTTAGCGTCGCGGGTGACGGCGATGGGTAAACTCACCTCAGATATCAAGCTGGTCTCGCGGATGGCGACGGCCATTTTCCTGACTTTGCTGCGACGGCGGCAGACGCGGCGGAAGATGATGTTCGCGGTTTCGGTGGTGGCGATGCTCTTGGCGTTTGCGGGTTTCACGATCCTGGACGGACTGCTGATGGCGGATCCGCTGCTGTTTGTGATCTACTGGTTTTTTTGTGCCGGGCTGGTAATTTTGATGATGCTGCTGGCGGCCTATGACGTGGCGGCGCTCAAAGGTAACGCCAACGCGCGCTCCGACCGCGAGGTCGTGGAGATGGTGAAGGAGATCGAGGCGCAGGCACGCTCGAGCGCCGCAGAAAACGAAGAGAGATGAGAACGGATCGACCATGCTGAAGACGCGCGATGACATGGAGGCTGACGAAGACCGTTCGTTGGCTCCCTATGCCCAGCGAGTGGGCGCCAGCGTCGGGCGCGTCCACGCCGAGCCCGCGCACCCCTACCGCACCG
>QIKC01000056.1 GCA_003232855.1 Verrucomicrobiales bacterium | reverse complement strand
GCTGGCGACTCAGTGAAAACCATGAACATCGACCGCGATGTCTATGATTGGTACGGGGACGAGCAGTGGGAGTGGTGGCATGCGGCGAAGCGCGCCGGGACGGGAATCTGGACCGAACCGTATTTCGACGAGGGCGCTGGCGAGGTACTGATGATCACCTACTCGGTGCCGTTTACCGACGTGGGGGAGGGTGAGGCGAAACGTTTTCGCGGAGTGACCACGGTGGATATCGATTTGGACACTCTGCATCGGGCGATCGGCTCGAAGATCATCGGCGATGGCGAGTTCCACGTTCTTGCTAGAGACGGCCATTTCATTTACTCGACACACGGGCATCAGATGTTCGGTGCCAGCGTTTATGATATGCTCGCGGATGCCGCCGACCGCTCTATCGAATCCAAGGTGCGCTCGATGTTGGCGGACGGCTCTGGCGAGACGACGATGTCCGGGCTGCTCGGCGAGGGGCGGAAGATGTTCGCTTACTCACCGATTCCGTCCACCGACTGGGTGTTCATGACCGCGATGTCTGAGCGCGACGCACTGGCCGACTACCGGGAGCGCGCGGCCTACGTCGGCGCCACTTTCCTCGCGGCGTTGGGTCTCATCCTGCTGGGGATCTTTTTTGTGTCCGGCAAGCTGACTCGACCGATTGATCGACTGCGGGGCAAGGTGTTGCGGATCGCGGCGGGCGATACCGGAGTGACGCTCGATGACATCGAGACCGGGGACGAGATCGGCGAGCTGGCTGGCGCCTTCGCGGTGATGCAGGAGAAGGTTGCCGACCGCGAGGCCAGGCTGGAAAACGCCCGGGAAAAGACGCTTACCGAACTTTTGGAGTCGGTGCCCGACGCGATGATCGTCGCCGACAGCAGTGGCCGTATTTGTCGGATGAACGCCAACGCTGGAGAGATGTTCGGCTATCGCCGCGAGCAGATGCTGGGCATGTCCGTGGAGGTGCTGATACCCGAATGTCGCCGCGACAACCATCTCGTGCGCTACTTTGCCAATCCCTCGGAGCGTGGGGCAGGGCGTGATCAGGAGATGAGCGGGCGACGTGCCGACGGCTCCGATTTTCCTCTCGAAATGGGTTTGAGCCCCTTCCATGAACCCGATGGCGAGATGGCGGTGGCGGTGATCCGCGATATTACTTCGCGTAAGGAACAGCAGAGTCGGCTGCTGGTGGCGCGCGAGCAGGCGGAGGCGGCGAACCGCGCGAAGAGCGACTTCCTTTCGCACATGAGCCACGAGCTGCGCACCCCGCTCAACGGCGTGCTCGGCCATGCGCAAATTTTGCAACGCTCCCCGGAAGTTACCGCGAAACAGCGCGGCAGTCTCGACGCCATCATCAGTTGTGGTGACCATCTGTTGTCGTTGATTAACGATGTTTTGGATCTCTCCAAGATCGAGGCAGGGCATATCGAAATCGACATTGCCCCCTGTAATTTGCACGAGCTGATCGAGGGGGTGGGGAATATTTTGCGGCAACGTGCGGAGCAGAAAGGCATCGGTTTTAGGATCGAAGTGGGGCCGGAGGTGCCGGTGGGGGTTGTTACTGATGCGGCGAAGCTGCGGCAGATTCTGGTGAATCTGATGGGCAACGCCGTGAAATTTACCACCGAGGGGGAGGTGGTGTTGCGCCTCGGCGAGGAATCCTCCTCGACCTACCTATTTGAGATCATTGATAGTGGAGTGGGGATCGCCGCGGATGAGTTGGAGGACATCTTCGACCCCTTCAAACAGGTTGAAGCTGGTAAGGCGGCCGGCGGCACCGGCTTGGGGCTGGCGATTACCCAACGTCTGGTCGGCCTCCTCGGCGGTTCGATGACGGTGGAGAGCGTGCTCGGCGAGGGCAGCGTCTTCAAGTTTTCCCTGCCGATGGAGGATGCGGAAATCGAGGGGGTCGGAACTCCGGGGGGGCAGAGTTTTGATGCCAGCACTGCTCGCTTGGCTCCCGGACAAAGTGCTACCATCCTGATCACCGACGACCGTGAGACCAACCGCGACATTCTCGAGCTGATGCTCGAAGACATGGGTTTCACCACTGCCCTCGCCGATGACGGCGACGTGGCGGTCGAGGCACTGCGCGCTGGCCACTTCGACATGGTGCTCATGGACGTGCGCATGCCGCGCATGAACGGCATCGAAGCCGTCGAAATGATTCGCGCCGACGCGTCGTTAGATCGAGTCAAGGTGATCGCCGTCACCGCCAGCGTTTTTCCCGATTTCAAAAAGAAAGCAATCGCCGTGGGCTTTGATGATTTCCTCGGCAAGCCGTTCCGCGCCTCCGATCTCATCGCCATTCTCGAGGCGCACCTGGGGGTCGAGTTTGTTTACACGGAGGAGAAGCCCCAGAATGCGACTCCTGAGCCGCGGGTGCAGGGATGCCCCGAATGTTCTCTGGGCGACCTTCGCGAGGCCTTGGAAATCCGCAACATCACCGCCATCAACGCCATCGCCCAGCGCCTTTCGGCACAGCCGGAGACCGCCGCCGCCGGTGAGGAGATCGCCAGGATGGCGCAGGCTTTCGACTTCGCCGGACTCTCGGCGATGGCCGAGGGCGACGTCCCAAAAGGATAGCTCGAACAAAGACCGCCCAGTGAAAATGACAACAGCATCTCCCGATCGCGTCCTTCTCGTCGATGACAATCCGACCAACCTCAAGGTGCTCTACGAGGCGTTGGAGGCGGAGGGCTACGAACTGCTCGTGGCGCAGTCGGGAGAGGAGGCATTGCGGATCGCCGCCGAGGCACGACCGGCATTGGTTTTACTGGATATCAACATGCCGGGTATCGACGGTTACCAGACCTGCGAACGTCTCAAGGCGGCGGCGGAGACCCGCGACTCCGTCGTCATCTACCTCTCTGCACGCGGCGATATCGAGGATAAGTTGAAGGGCTTCGACACTGGGGCGGTCGACTACATCAGCAAGCCGTTCTTGTTCGAGGAGGTGATCGCGCGGGTGCGCACGCACCTCGCAGGATACCACCGGCAGCGTCAGTTGGAGGGCGAGTTGGCGCTCAGCTTTCGCGATCCCGAGGGCGCCGATCTGCTCCTTCTGATCGCGGCGGGCGAGGGGGCGGAGATCGAGTTCAAATCGACTTTGCGCTGCAATTTGCTCACGAAGAAGCCCGACAAGCGCATGG
>QIKC01000104.1 GCA_003232855.1 Verrucomicrobiales bacterium | reverse complement strand
TTGGTGAAGCCCTCGTCGCGTTTGGCCACCACTTTGAGGGCGAGGGTGCCGTTGCGGACTAGCGGCACTGCGGGTGTCGTAACCTCGATGCGGAAGGGGATCTTTTCGACGACAGCGACGGCCAATTTCGGTACCGAGCTATGGTAGTACACCGTCCTGTTAGGCTCACCTGTCACGAAATTGATCTGCTGGCTAAAGTTACCGGAAATATCGATTCCTTCGGTCTTGCGGCGGCCGGTGAGATCGATAAGGGCGAGGCCGAGGGGGGCGTCCGCCGTTGCGGTGAAAAGCACTGGAAAGGTGTTGATGCTGCTGTGCATGGGCACCGCTTTGAAGGTCATGCCCGTCGGGATCCCGGGTGCTTCGAAATTTAGGTCACCGCTGAAGTTGGAGCGGTTGGCGACGATGCGGGTGGCGAAGCGGCCGCCGCGCGGGACGTAGATCATCTGCCGCGACTGCGAATCGTCGCGAGCGAACTGGGGGATGCTGAGTGAGAGCGTTGGTGTGAGGGGAGTGGCCTCGATTCGGTAGACGTGCCGCGGGCTGCCTTTGCGCAGGTGGTCGCGGATGCGCAGGGTGTAGTCGCCGTCGGCGGGCGCGGTGAAGTCGGCTTTGGAGTCTTGATTATCGTCGGCGTCATCGTTGCCGACGAGGTGCTTTTTGTCTGGCCCGTAGATATTGATGATCGGGTCGAGCGGGGAGCCGATCGATTTGGCGTGGGCGCGGAAGCGGAATTTCTGTCCTTTTTTGGCGGTGAACGCGAACCAGTCCTCGTCGCCGTCCTCGGAGAGGGTGCCGTTGAAGGCGATCGGCAGCGAGCTGGTGGCCTTGTTGGCTTCCTTCCTTTTGTTATTCGGCTCGGTCTCGATCAGGTTGTCGTAGGGCGAGACGCGCAGCGGCAGTGGGGCGGGGGAGGAGAGTCCGTCTTTTCCCGCGCGCAGCGGGAAGCGCGGCGTGGCGTGCGGCGGGAGTTTGACCTTTTTCGCGATTTTCCCGGTGGGGTCGCCGCGCAGTTCCACGGTGATTTCGGTTCCCGCCTTGCCGCCGGCGGGGAAGGCGGTGAGCGGGCGGGGGAAGGTGCCGACGTGGAGTCGGTAGTGGAAGTTCGGGTTGCCGGTGTAGGAGGAATCGCGCACTTGGATGATGTATTTTCCGTCGGCGGGAGCGATGATCGACAGGGTCGGATCTTGCAGCAGGAGAGCGGTGTCGTCGGAGACTGCGAGTGTGAAGCGCTCGGTGTTGAGGATGGCGATGTAGGGGTCGAACAAGGCGTTGCCCAGACGAATTCCTTCGACTTCGATGCTGAGGCGCTGGCCTTTTTTGGCCTCGATGACGTAGTGGTCGATGTCCTCGTTGAGCATCACGCCATCGACGGTGGTGCCGAAAGGGATCGCCTGTGGTGAGGCGAAGGCATTGTTAGGCTCGACTTCTTTGGTGCTGTTGAATTGGCCAACCCAGAAGCTCTGTATTGGCGACAGGCCGCTTTTTGTGCGCACGCGGATTAGGTGTTCGCCGAGGGCGCAGTCGGCGGCGATCGTGATCTTTGCCGTGAGGTGTTTCGCATCGACGATCTCGATCGGCCCGGCTTTGAAACCGGGAGTGTAGAATACGATCTGTGCGGCGTCGGCGAGCCGCTCGCCGTGGAAGTGCAAAACATGTTCGGCACCGCGTTTCGCGCCGCGCGGCAGGATTTTCGTGAGCGTGGGCGTCGCGGCGTCGGCTGCGGTTGCAGCGAGTATCGAGGCGGCGATCGCTCTGGCGATGGTCGTCGTTCTCATGGGTAACAAGGGGGCTGGACGCTCTAGGCGATGATTTCGCTGATCACTTTGCCGCCGTTGACGATATCGATGGGGCGGTCGCCTGGGGACATCAACTTCTTGTCGGCGACGATGCCGAGCTGGTTGTAGACCGTGGTGGCGAGATCTTCGGGCGACACCGGATCCTCTTCCGGCTCTGCTGCCAGCTGGTCAGATTTCCCGTAGACCACGCCTTTCTTCAATCCGCCGCCGGCGAGTAGCCCGGAGAAAACTTTCGGCCAATGGTCGCGACCGGCGTCCTTATTGATCTTCGGGGTGCGACCGAACTCGGAGGTCATCATGACCAGGGTGGAGTCGAGCATCCCGCGTTCATCGAGGTCGAGGATCAGACGTGCGTAGGCTTTGTCCAGGGTGGGAGCATTTTTCTCGAAGCCTTTTTTGACATTTTCGTGATGATCCCAGCTGCCGTAGACGACGGAGACGAAGCGCACCCCGGATTCCACCAACCGCCGTGCCATGAGCAGGCGTTGGCCGGCTGAATTACGGCCGTATTCGTCGCGCAGCTTGGCGGGTTCTTTGTCGATGTCGAAAGCCTCGCGAGCTTGCTGCGAGCTGATCAGGCTATAGGCGCGTTGGTAGAACGAGTCCATGGCGTCCAGCGTGTCCGACTTTTCCAAATTTTTGAAGTGGGCATCGACGGTCTCGAGGATCGAGCGCCGTTTCTGGAAGCGCGTGGTGTCGATACCGTCGGGCAGGGAGAGGTCGCGCACCGAGAAGCCTTTTTTGGCTGGGTCGTTGCCGAGCGAGAAGGGACCGTATGCGGAGCTGAGGTAGCCACTGCCGGCGAACTCGTTGGGCTGGTTCGGTACGCAGACGTAAGGGGGCAGGTCGGCGCGCGATCCGAGTTCGTGGCTGACGACGCTGCCGAAGCTGGGGTAGCTGAGCGCCGGGCTGGGCCGGTAGCCGGTGAACATGTTGTGGACGCCGCGTTCGTGGGCGGCCTCGCCGTGGGTTAGCGAGTTGAGAATGACGAGTTTGTCGGAAATTTTCGCGGTTTCTTCGAACATTTTTCCGAAGCGGACACCGGAAATTTTGGTGCCGACCGAGCCAAACGGGCCGCGGTATTCGGTGGGTGAGTAAGGTTTGGGATCCCAGGATTCCTGCTGTGCCATACCTCCGGGCAAGAAGATGTGAATCACCGATTTCGCCGCTGCCTCTTTCCGTTCGGGGTGCTTCTGGGCAGCGCCTGCCTGCATCTGCAAAAGTTGTGGCAAACTGAGGCCGAGGCCGCCGAGAAGGCCGAAAAATCTCGCCGTGAAGACATCAATGGACGGATATGCTCACTGCTACCGCAATAGGGGGAACGTCTTGTTCTGTTCGTCATAATGCGCTGGATGTTAGGTGGTTATGCAATAATTGACCCTGCTCTCTGTCGGGAGCCGGTGGAGATTCACTGTCTCACCTACTATAAACGGTTCCGTTTGCGGTAATCTAACACCTAACGCGCAATTATGAATTGGGAGAGATTCATAAAAAATCTGGATACTAAGGGCTTCAGACGACCCCGTCGGCAAGATGGTTCGTTTGGCGTTGGCTCACTTGGCCAGCGTCCCGGAATAGACGTTCATCGTCTCGCCGCGCAGGAAGCCGACCGCCTTCTCGCCGAAAAGACCCCAATGAGAGCGAAGGCGACCATGAGCGCGGCCGACGGTTCGGGTATTGCGCCAGTGGTGATGGGCGTGTTCGGAAGCGATTCGTAGGCCCACTCGCGGACGAACGCGCCCGGGACGAAACGA
>QIKC01000334.1 GCA_003232855.1 Verrucomicrobiales bacterium | reverse complement strand
GCAGTCTTCTTCTTGGATGTTTTTTTAGCGGGCATCGTTTGTAAATTGGCAGACCCGGCAATTCTAAACCGGGGATCGCATGGCGGCAAGCGCCACGGAACGTCTCACTTGCGCACGTGAACCTTGGTTCCGGGGCGGATGATGATCGCCAGCTCTTCGATATCGGCGCGCGCTAGGAAAAACCCCGTCAGATACTTGTTCTTCTCCGTGTCATCGGTGACCGCCCGCAACGGCGCCCCCCGCCGCTTGGTGCGCAGCTCCTTGTCTGCGGCGATGTACTTGCTGGTGCCGACCGGCACCAGCCGAGCGCCGGTCGAGACCACCAGCGAGGCGATTTCCGTGTCGAAGGACGACGGGGTATTCGAGGGCAGCCGATGCCCGGCGAGCGGGTAGTCTTTGAAAAATTTACCCTCGGCATTGCTCAAAGTAATGGTTTTTTCCCCAAGGTTAACCAACACGCTAAACTCGAGCTTGGAGACAATCAGTTGATCCCCTCGATGTAGCCCAGACCCCATGCGCCCGTTGACCTCGATGATATAGCCGATGGTGGTTTTCGCCTTCCGCGCGATACGGGTGAGAGCATCACCGCTCTGGACGATGTAGTCCGATTTGCCCGGGGCAGGTTCCTTCGACAGCAGTCGGTCGATATTGATTTCGCCGATGACCCGCTTCGCTTCACCGTAGCGCCCCGACTCTTTATAGAGAACCATCAACTCGTGCAAGCGCTTCACCCCAGCACCCTGATCACCTGCGGCGATAAACCGCACGGCCTCCTGATAGACTTTCTCGCCATGGTCGATTTTGATCTTCGGCCGCTTGCGGATCGCCTCGATCTCAGCGGCTATCTCCTGCTTCGGAGCGACCATGTTGCCCCACACGTAAAGCACGCCGACCACCGCCGCCGCCAGCAAGCCGAGGGCGAGGAAGGCGAACAACAATCTGATGTAGATTTTCAAAACTATCCGCTCCGTGTCTGCGCCAAAGCGAGGTCACAGTAACCCGCGCCGCTGGAAATCGAATACGTTGATACCCTGTGACTTGCCGATCATCTCGACGGTGAATTTCAACAAACAGATCTCCCAGGCGTCATCGACCCCGCGAATCACTGCGGCGAGAGGATTCGACGTCTCCCTCGCGCGCTCGAGCACGGTGTCGCAGACGACCGCGATCGGCTCGTTGACAATATCCTCACGCACCTTGTCCTTACGAAAGCTGAAACCGTATTTCAGCATCGACAAATCACCAGCGTTCTCGCGCAGCCATTGCGCAAACGCCTGCGCCTGCTCGCCGAATCCCTCAAATTCAAGCTCCGCGTAGGGCTCCGGCTTGATGATCGTCGGTCGATCCGCATGCAACACTCCCTCGCGCACGCGAGTCTCACCAACGCTGTCCATCAGCTCGGTGATGAGATGGAACTCGAACGAAGTGCTGCCAAACGTGTCGATGCGACGGTCTGGCTCGAGCAACACCTCAGTCGATTCTAAGGCGTATTGAATGTCGTCTTGGGAATACAAGGGATCGCCGTCTTTGGGAATGGGGAGCAAGGACTGAGCGGAGGTCGCTTTCTCGCAACCGCCCCGCTCAAATAAAACAAAGCGCGCCCCCGGTTAGGAAGGCGCGCTCGTTACGAAAAACTGTTCTCGGCGCGCGCGGAGGCTACTCCCCGCCTTCTTTCTTGGTGCTATCGACGAAACGTGTCACGTCGCCCACGGTCTGAAGCTTCTCCGCTTCCTCGTCAGGCACTTCGATGCCAAATTCTTCTTCGAAAGCCATCACCAGCTCCACCGTATCCAACGAATCCGCACCGAGGTCTTCGATGAATTTCGCGTCGGGGTTCACTTGATCAGGGTTCACGCCGAGTTGCTCGACGATGATATCTTTAACTTTGCTTTCTGTAGTATCGGCCATTGGAAAAATTGGTTCGGGTCTGTTAACATCCGGGTTATACCGCGAAGAAGCGGGTTTAGCAAACCCTTTTGGGACGGATTGAAATCAAACCGCAGATTACGCGGATTAACACCGATTTATTGGAAGCTTCCGCCGCTTTTTCAAATTCGCGTTAATCTGTGTAATCTGCGGTTTCCTTCTCTGTAGCCCAATAGCTTAGATCTGGCTAAACACTAGCCTTCTGCATCGTCCTCTGCGTCCTGCTCCGATTCGTCGCCGGAGATGCGTTCGACCAGCTCTCCTTCGAAATGGTCGATGATGCGCTGCAGAACCTTATCGGCGCCGATATACTTCAAATCGTCGATGATCGCCCGCTTATCGCCACCCGCCTCGGCGTGAAAATGCGCGTAGGCCAAGCCCTTGTTGTCCCACTTGCGCTTATCAACACGGAACACCTTGGCGAAGGGCACCCGCACTCCGGTCTCGGTGCTGAACGTGTCCCCCTCAGCGCCCAACGCGCGGCGGCTGTTGATCAGCGCCCAAATCAAGGTCAACACGGCGATAACCCAAAGGCCTGTGGCAAAGGCAAATTGGCCGAAAATTTCCGACTTCGAATGGTATTTGGGATCCTTCCCCCCCCAGCCCTTGCGTTCACTGGCGGGGCCAAAAATCGCCCACTCGCGCTTCTGAGTCGCCGCGTCAAAGGTGGTTTTATAAGCGACAAAGCCGTCGACACCGATCTCCGGATGCGCCTCAGCCGCCACCTTGTCTACCGGTAGCGAATTGGCGCCCGCATAGTCCGCCCACTGCGCCTCCGGCTGCCCACCCGCCGCGAAGGCCAGCTTCATCTGCGCCTCGTCCACCTTAACCAAGGCGTCTCTTCCAGAGGGCGAAAGCACGAATTCGTCCCAAGGCATCGGTGCGCCGCCGTCGACATGGGCGCCCTTGATGGTGGCGATCGATTCCTCGTTGCTCAATTCCGCGTCTTTGAAATCGACAGAATCCGTTGTGAATTCCTCCCAGCTGCGGCCGTTTGCCCCGCCTTCGAAGGCCTGCTTTGCGAGACCCACCACGTTCTTCTTCGGCCAGCCAACCTTCCCGTCGTAATAAAACCAAATCCCAGCCGCCGTCAGCAGCCCGACCATCAGTGCCATACGGCGATAATACCAAAACGCGATTTTGCAGGTGATCTTCTCAAGCGGTTCCATCCGGCCTCTTTTACCCCGAACCCGCGTCCGAGGCAAGCCCACAGTCAACTTGCACCCTCAGCCACAG
>QIKC01000282.1 GCA_003232855.1 Verrucomicrobiales bacterium | reverse complement strand
TTCGTGTCGTGCAGCGCGGCCCGCAGCTTCTAAGGACATTCCACGCGCGTGGGCGAGGGCGGCGACGTCGGTTTTCGCGACCTCGCAGTCGAGGCCATGGCGCTTTGCGAGGCGGCGAACGAAGGCGGCGTCGGCGCCGGAAGCGCGTCCGCGTAGGCCGTGGTTGAGGTGACAGACGACCAGCTTGTGCACGCCGCCGGCCAGCAACCAGTCGAGCAGCACCGTCGAATCGCGCCCGCCGGAGACTCCGACCAGATAGCGACGTCGCGGCGAGAGGCCGCTGTAGGGTGCGAGCTGGGGTTCCACTTGAGCGACCCTAGCCTGCGGTCTGGCGCAATGCGAATATTGCCTAGCGGGTCGCCGGATTACCGCTGCGCCTTAAAAATCGAACTTCCGTGTCTTTTCGAGATTGTCGAAACGGCCGGCTTTGGCGTCGGTCTCGCGCACGATTTTGGTGTCTGGCAGAGACTTACGCAGTTTGTCGGCGCCTTCGGGGGTGATCTTTGTGTCCCAGATGTAGAGCGCCTCTAGTTTTTTGTGCTTGGCTAAAATCACTAGCGAGGCGTCGGTGACGGCGGTGCCGTAGAGGTTCAGCCAGCGCAGGGAACGTAGGTCGGCGAGGTGGGCGAGACCGTCGTCGGTGATGGCGGTGCGATTGAGGTTGAGGTGGGTCAGGCGCCCGAGTTTGCCGATGGCTTTGAGGCCGTCGTCGGTGAGTTTGGTGCGCGCTAAATCGACTTCGACGACGTTGGGGGCGAGGTGGAGGATCTCCGCGATCTCTTTGTCTCCAGTCTGATGATAGGTCGAGATCCATTCGATCACCAGGTACTGGGGATCGACTAACGACAACTGGCTGACGGTGGCACCGATTTTCTGCAAGTGGGACACTCCATCGGGGTTCGGTTCGCCGGCACGCATGGCGGAGACTGTGGCGGCGGTGAGGTCGGCGGGGATTTTTTCGAGGCCTTTGCCGCTGCCCGAACTAAAACCGGCGCCACCGTCGATCCACTGTCTGATGATCGCGATTTCGCCCTTTGATAAGGGGCCGCCATCGTCGGTCGGCGGCATGATGTCGTCGTCGGTTTTCGGCAGGATGAGGCGCAGGAAAAGTTCGCTGTTCTCGGCGTCGCCCGCCTCCAGAACGCCGCCGGAGGTGATGCCTGCGGGGGTGTCGAGAGCTAGCCCGCCTTTGGGTTTTTTATCGCTCTCTTTCTTTTTCGCCGTGTGGCAGTCGTTGCATTTCGCAGACAGGATCGGCGCGATCTGTGTTTTAAAATCAACGGACGGCGCGGCGGCGGCCAGCGTGCCAAACGCGGCGACGAGGAACGAGCCGATTACGATCCTCATGATGGCGGGCAGTTGATCCAAACCAGAGGGGCGATATCTAGGGGGCTGTGTGGCGACCACTTAGGCGAAGATCTCCTTCACTGGCTTCGCCTCGTTGCCGATGGTGAAGGGGCGTCCCGAGGGGGAGGTGATGGTGCGCTCGACCGGCAACCCAAGGGCGTGGCCGATGGTGGCGTTGAACATTCCGGGCGTCACCCTGCCTTCGGTAACGGTGCGTGCGCCACCGTTGGTGGCGCCGTGGACGAAACCGCCTTTTACTCCGCCGCCGACCATCAGACAGCTGAAAGCGCGTGGGAAGTGGTCGCGACCGCTGTCTTCGTTGATCGTCGGCGTGCGACCGAATTCGCTGCCGAGGACGACGAGGGTGCTATCGAGCAGGCCGCGGCGTTCGAGATCGGCGATTAGCCCGGCGAGCGCTTGGTCGAGCACTTGGCAGCGTGCTTCGACGGCGACGAAGTTGTCCACGTGCGTGTCCCAGCCGCCGAGGGTGACTTCGACAAAACGCACTTGGTGTTCGATTAGCCGCCGCGCCAATAGGCAACCCTGGCCGAAGTGGTTTTGACCGTACATTTTGCGCACGTCGCCGTTCTCGTGGTTGAGTTCGAACGCTTTGAGATCTTCGCTGGTCATGAGTTTGACCGCTTCGTCGTAGAGGCCGTGGTAGGTTTTGACCTGACGTTGTGTGAACTTGCCGTGGAAGGAGGTGTTCATCTTATCGGCTAGCGATAGGCGGCGGGCGAATTCTTCCTTGCTCACCGAACCGGCGCGGCTGGAATCCTTGAGGCCGTGTTGTGGGTTGCCGAGCGGCACGCCGCCGTATTTGGCTCCCATAAATCCGCCGGTGGCGTTTTCCGGTGAGCCACCGATGGAGACGAAACCGGGAATGGTGGTGTTGCGGCGGCCGGACAGGCGCATCACCCAGGCGCCTAGCGCGGGATGCATGATGGTGCCGCGCATCGGGTAGCTGCGGTGTAGGAGATACTGGCCTTGTTCGTGGGCGCCCTGATTGGTCTGCATGCCGCGGAACAGGCAGACGTGCTTCATCATCGCTGCGGTTTTCGGCAGGTAGCCGGAGATTTGCACGCCGTCGGCACTGGTGTCGATGACTGGTGTCGGCCCCTGAATATCGGAGTTACGCGGCTTCGGGTCGAAGGTGTCGATGTGGCTCATGCCGCCGGCCATATTGAGGTAGATGACGCTTTTGGCGGCACCCGCACGTAGTGGGGGCGTGGCGCCGAAGGCGTCGCTGGCGAGGGTTGCCCCGAGCATTGGCAGAACGCTGACACCGAGGTAACCGCGCGCGGCTCCGATCATGAACTGTCGGCGGGAAATTTCGTCGCTCTTCGTAAACAGGCTGTCGTTGGTCATGAGAGTTTTAGGTGTTAAGTTTTTAAGTGCCGACGGGCGGCGTCTTGGGATGGGTTTTGCCTTCTGCTTTCTGATTACTGTAGGAAAATGAATTCGGCGGTGGAGATGAGGGCAGCGACAGCGGTTTGCTCGGCGCCGTCGGGGTTCGTTTTGAACTCGCCCATGAACATTTCTCGCTCGGCTCCGGTGGGACGGCGGGAGAGGATCGCTAGGAAGATGCGATCGATTTTTTCGGCGTCGGTGTCGGCGCCATTCAGTGTTTTGTAAACGACTGCGCCGGAGTTGGAGGTGAGCTTCTGTTCGACGTGACCGTTGAGGATGGAGAGCACCTGGGTGACGTCGGAATCGGTGCTGGCGCCCTCGATGACTTCGCGGTTCGACTGCCCGAACTGGCGCAGGAAGTGGCCGTTGGGCATCGGTGAGGACAACTCGGAGGCGCGCATGTCTTCGCCGAATTTCG
>QIKC01000345.1 GCA_003232855.1 Verrucomicrobiales bacterium | reverse complement strand
GCACGGTGTTGGCGGGGATAATGCTCGGCTGCGAGACGCCGGAGGTGAGTAAGTGGGATCGTAAGAACTACTTCTACCCGGACATGCCGAAAAATTACCAACTGAGCCAGTATGACCTGCCGCTTTGTCTGGGCGGCGGTGTGCCGCTTTACGATCACTGCTATCCGAAGGACGCGCAGAAGGGCATCGTTAATCCGGGCAAAGTGGTGGCGCTGACCCGCATCCACCTCGAGGAGGATGTCGCCAAAAGCACTCACGCTCCCGCTGGCACTAGCATCGACTTTAACGCCGTTGATGGAGATCGTCAGCGAACCGGAACTGGATTCGGCGGAGGAGGTGGTCGCTTACCTTGGTTCGCTGCGCCAGATCCTCATTTACGGTGATCTCAGCGATGCGGATATGGAAAAGGGGCAGATGCGCTGCGACGTCAATGTCTCGGTGCGCCCGCCGGGGCAGGCGGAGTTGGGCACGAAGATCGAGTTGAAGAACATGAACTCGCCGAGCGCGGTGCGGCGGGCTTTGCACTACGAGATCGACCGGCAGGTGCGGGTGTTGGGGGAGGGGGGCGAGCTGGTGCAATCGACACGCCGCTGGAACGAGGAACTTGGCGAGACTCGACAAATGCGTATCAAGGAGTCCGATCACGATTACCGTTATTTCCCGGATCCGGATCTTTTGCCCGTGCGCACCGCGGCGATATTGGACAAGGTGCGAGCGTTGGTGCCGGAATTGCCGCACCAGAAGGCGGCGCGCTTTGTTAGCGAATTTGGCATCAGCGAGTACGACGCCAGTGTCATTTCTAGCGACCGCGAGCTGGCGCGTTATTTTGAGGCGGCGGCGCAGGGTTCCGCGGTGCCGAAGAAAGTGGCCAACTGGGTGATCAACAATGTGCTCGGCGCGCTCAACGAGCGCGCTTTGCCGATCGCCGACTGCCCGGTTGCAGCGCCGAAACTGGCGGCGCTCGTCGCCCTAGTCGAAGCGGGGAAGCTGTCGAACGGCCAGGCCAAGGAGGTGTTCATCGCGATGTTCGCCGCGCCGGAGAAAGAGCCTGCCGAACTCGCCGCCGAGCTCGGATTTGAACCGGTAACCGGTCGATAGTGGCGAGATCGAGCGGATCATCGATGAGGTGGTCGCCGCCAATCCCGAAAAAGTCGCCGAAATTCAAGCGGGCAACGATAAGCTCATTAACTGGTTCACCGGTCAGGTGATGAAAGCCAGTCGGGGCAAGGCCAACCCCAAACAGGTTGGCGATCTGCTGCGCGGCAAGCTTTAGAAGCGGTTCTGGATTACGGGAAGCCGGGGAAAGTGGGGGATGTTGATTCTTCGAGCCTGCTCACTCGGAAGCAAATTCTCAAAAACGAGGTAAATTTGTTTCAATTAATTATTGAAATTATAATAAAGCGGTGTAATTTTAATCATGATCAAAAATATTTTACGCAATTCGACCGTGAATCGACTCCGGGGATTTAGCTTGGTGGAGGTGCTGGTGGCGGTAGCGGTGCTGGGTGTGACCGTTGGGGTAGCGACATTTTTCGTGGGAACTCGTGAGAGTGTCGTGGAGATTAAGCTATCGCAGGATGTCTCGGCATTGAACAAAGCGGTGAAAGTCTATGTGGCGAGCGGCGGGGTGATCGGTGAGGACTGGGAGGCCGCGCAGGTGGTGGCGGAGTTGAAGAAGAGGGCGACGTACGAGGATGAGAAACGTCTGGTGGGTATGTCAGGAAGTCTGATTGACCTGCGCATGGGCGTGGTGATGGAAACGGAAGAAGAGGCGGAGAGTGGGGCGATGAAGGCTCTCTGGTTGCCCGAGGCACGCCGTTTCGAGGTGACGAACAGCAGCCAACTCGGAGTGCGGGAGTTCGTTCTCGACGACGACTACATTCCCTCGGAACAAGGCAGGGACGATCGTGCGACGGCACTTCTTTATGCGGAAAATAGTTCGTGGATCTGGGATTATATTGGCCAGAGCAGCTCGCGCCCGGGGTTTGGTTTGACGCCGAGTCTGAGCGGCGGTGGTCTGGATCTGACTGCGAATCCGAACTCGCCGGGTCCCCTAGGCGAGGAGGTTCAGCCCTTATCGCCTCCGACTTTTTCTCATTCGACGGGCGACTATCCCTACTATGAATTCGATTTGCCGGTGGTGATCAGCGCTGCGGAGAATGTCCCCGGCACCTACGAGATTTTCTATAGTGTCGATAACGAGCCGTTTGAAAGCAATGCGGGGAGCCCGGTTATGATCTCGAGAGGTGGGAGCATCATGGCGTTTGCCAAATCGCTGGATCCAGTCCGTTATTCGGACAGTTCTTCCAGTGTGGCGACCTATGGTGTCGAACCGGATGCGCTGGATTCCCCGAGCATCGCAACAAACTACGATTATTTTGACCTAGTGGGGCAGGGGCAGATCGTGGTTTCGATCGACGTGGATGAATCGGCGCTGCCTCGGGTCATCCGTTATCGCGTGGATGGCGGGCTGTGGATAGATTACGGTTCACCGTTCGTGCTCAATATCGCCGACTACCCGAGCGGCGCCGATATCGAGGCGGCAGCGTTCGGCCTCGAATCTTGGGTCATCGATAGTGCCCCGGTCACGAAGCTGCTGAAAGTTAAGCTGGCGCCCCCCGAGTTCGCCGTGGTTAACGAAGAGGATGTCGAGGCGAGTGTTGCCATCTCCGATCTCAACGCTGCGGGCACTTCTCAGGTGGTTTACCGCTGGGGCACGTTGCCCTCGGTCAGCTACAATGCGGAATCAGCGTATGATGCCCCGCTCGCTTTCAACGGGGAAGACTATCCTGACGGGGTGCGCGTGGCGACTCGGGCGGTGGCGCAGTCGGGGCGCTTCATCGATAGCGACGAGGTCGCCGTCGACGTGTTTTTGGTCGATCCTAATGACTGGGAGCTGGAGGGTATGGCCAGTGCTACTTTCTCGGATCCCCAGGGGGGGGCTGGTATGGTGGTCAGTTTCGCTAATGATGATTCGCTGTTCAGCTGGGGAACAGCGGCATTGCCAAGTTTTCCGAGCTCGGTGGAATTTAGCGGCGCGGAGTTCTCCGGGGTTCGACCCGGCATGGTGTTCAAGGTGGGGGACATTTCCTACTACAACGGAACGATCTATGGTGGCACCCAGGCTGATGCGGTCGATTTCGAGATCGAGATCGCTTTCGAAAATGACCGCTCGGTAGTCTTTGGCATCCCGGTGGAGTTGGTCAACGTGCCTAACTACAGCTATTTTTCGCCCGACGAGGCTGCCGATTTCTTGCGTATCCCGAACAATGAGGTTGTGCAGGAGATTCGGGTATATGGCTCTGACTATCGGGTGGCCATCGCCTTTGGCGGCTCGATCGAGACCAGTGGCAGTACTACATTGACCCAGTTCCATGTGTGGGAGGGTCAGACGGCTTCCGCCGAGGTGTTCGGCGCGATCCTCGAACAGGACGCCTCGACCAGCGGGGTATTGAACTGGATGCGCGGGCAGATCCGTCGGTACAACGAGTAACTGCGGCGAGCTCGATGGGGGGCGGAGGTGGGGTGCACCTCTGCCTAGGGCATTGCCGACAGGCGTTGGGTGCGGGTATTGACTTTTTTCGGTTCGGCGACACTTTTGCGGCCAATCTCGCCGTGAGTTATGGCGTGTCATGGCAGTATAACGACAACGACCCGCCGACTAGACCAATGCATTTACCCAAACCGATCTCTATCGCCCTTCTCGCCACGCTCGCTATTTGCGGCGATGTTTTTGCTGCGGCAGATGCGGGCCGCAAGCTGGATCTCTCTAACGACAAAGCCTACGAGCATGTGATCAGCCCGATTTTTGCTGCCACTTGCACGAAGTGCCACGGTGCGGAAAAGGCCAAAGGCAAGCTCAGGCTACATACGCCGGAGGAGATCGCTGAGAGCGAGACGGTGGTGGCGGGTAAGCCGGAGGAGAGCGTGCTGCTGGAACTCATCCTCCTGCCGCAAGACGACGAGGATGTGATGCCGCCGGAGGGCAAGAAGCAGTTGACCGAGGAACAGAAAAAGCTGATCGGCTGGTGGATCGCCGAGGGGGCGTCGTTCGATAAGAAAATTTCCGAGTTGAACGTGCCGGAGGATATCGCGCCGATCTTGGCGAACTACGTGCATGAGGTACCCGAGGAAATCGTTATTTCGAAGGTCTTCTCTCTGCCCGAGCCGGATGCGGCGGGGTTCAGGCCATCGCCAATGCGGGGGTGCTGATCATCCGTTTGGCGCAGAATACTAAATACCTTTCGGCCAACACGATTAACGCAGGGAAGGAATTCAACGATGCCAAGGTGAAGCTGTTTACTCCGGTCGCCGAGCAGTTGACGTGGTTGGACGTGTCCGGTAGCGGGGTGACAGACGCCGCTGCTGTGGATTTGGGCGGGTTGGGAAAGTTGACGAAATTGCACATCGAGAACACTGCGGTGACGGACGCCACGCTGGTGCAGCTCGGGAAGCTCGAAAATTTGGAGTATCTCAATCTTTACGGAAC
>QIKC01000010.1 GCA_003232855.1 Verrucomicrobiales bacterium | reverse complement strand
TCGCGCCAACCCAGATCCGGTCGCGCCTCGAGCATCAATGCGACGACGCCGGAGACCATCGGCGCGGAAAAAGAGGTACCCTCCACTCCAGTTTCCACGTAATTGTTATTTTCGTCAGTAGTCACTAGCTGACCACCCGCGCCGTCAGCCGCCAGACCGGCGCAGACGATATTGGCTCCGGGTTCACTGTAGCTGGCGGGAAGCCCAAGGGAATTAACCGCACTGACCGCAAGCGTTTTGATATGGTTGGCGTAGCCGTCATAGTTGGAATCGTCTGTCACCCCGCCGTTGCCATTCGCCCAGATGTAGATCTGGTTGGTGTCATCGAGCGCATCGAGCGCCATCGGCCCGGGACCGCTCGCTAAGGGCACATTGTCCGGAATCCCCCAGCTGTTGTTGTGTACGTCGATGCTGAACCATCGGTAAGTCAAGACCTCCTCGATCACGTCGTCATCTATGAAAAGATCGAGAAAACGCAAACCCACCAGATCGCACTCCGGGGCGACCCCGGTGATCCCATCGCCGTTTCTCCCCACGGCACCGGCGATACCGCCGACCCAGGTGCCATGAAAATCCCCGGGAGCGCCAGTCGGGTTACGGTCGTCGTCGATCCAATCCTTGTGGAGATTGCCGAAGGTGTTGCTTCTAAGATCTTCGTGGTTAATTTCCAGCCCGTCGTCGGCGATCGCGATCCTCACCCGCCTGCCGGTATAAGGCCTGTCGCGCAATACCCCCGGGTTCTCCCACACCGGTCGCAGTGCGATCCCCACCAGCCACCCATCGGAACCGACGGTCGATGGTGGAAAAAAATAGCCCTGAAAACGACCGCCCTCACCGGGCCCGTAGAGTGGGTCGTCCGGAAAAAACGCTTGGTCAGCGCTCGCTTCACACACTTTTTTCTCGTACGGAATGCCGAGCACCACATGCGCAGTCGCCACCGAAGGGTGGGCTGCCACTCGATCAGCTAACAAGATCGCCTCGACCACCCCGGCGGCCTCGAACACCGTCCAACCACTAGCGCCCACCTGCTCGCGCAAATGTTCGATACCGAAAGCCTCACCGATCAACATCGCGCCCTCGATATCGCGCGCGCCCTCCATGAGGTGGACGGCGATCTTCCTCGTCACCAGTCGTGCGAGTTTCTCATTTCCCACGTACTTCGCCGGATAAGCGATGAGCCCGCTCATCTCGGCGCGGGCTAACCGCTCTTCCCCTGTCGCGTACGCCCCGAGGGCAGCGTTACTGACCAGCGAGGTAAAGTTCCGTATCTCGCTCAACTGCCCCAGCGGCTTAACTACCATCTTGTCATGAGACAAAACAAAATCCCTCGTGACCCGACCATCGACAAAGCGCAGCATCCCTTCCGGCAGAGCACCCAAAGGCGAATTGCCTGGCTCCAAACTGATCTCGTCCGGAGGAAGGGCATTGGCCGGAATGAGGCCGAAACTAGCGATAAACGCGAACAGGAAAAAAGCCTGCTGATGAAGAGATTTCATTGGAGAGAGGGGCGCTGCCAAGACGGCATTCGATCTACGTTACTTCAATTTATCGAAACAGAAAACCTCATCTCCTCGGCAACGGACACCGAAGGAGAGATCACAGGGAGACCCCCATGCATTGTCATTGTCCCTTTCCCCGCCTGTCCCCAGCGACGGCTACTCTGGGGACTCTAGAGAAAATGGGCGAACCGAACCATCCGGACGCAGAATAAAGGCTCCCTTCCCATGGTGGTCGCCGATTTCCATCAACCACGGCTGGTTTCCCCATTTGTAAGGAGTCAGGGCGCTCGCCGCATCAAACTGCGTCGGTGTGTAGCAAAGTTTCGTCTCGCCGGATTTCGCCCGTGCCGAGGAGAGGCGTTTGTAGGTCGGACACGTCCACGTATCCTCCGAGATGTCATACTCGGAGAGCGTGGCGATCCACCATTTGGTGAGTTTTTGCTCATCGAGCTTAATGCCCTCTGGAACCTGCGGCCAATGCCCGTGATCCGTGGTGTAGGTGCCGAGGGCGGCGAAGATGCTCTTCATGTTTGCGGCGCACGCCGCCGCCTCGGCCTTACGCCGCAGCGTGCCGGTGATCGCAAACAGAACCGAACTGAGAACGGTGATAATCGCGATGACCAACATCAGCTCGATCAGCGTGAAACCACAACAACGCCTCCGCCCGTCCGACGTTTTGGACACTCTTGATAAATTCATCTGATCGAAACTTACTGAACTCTTGCAGGAAACAAAGCGGGCTGACACCCGTTCAGTGTCAGCCCGCCTAGAGAGACTTTGCTAAATAATGCCGAGGTGATTTGCCAGGCGAATCCTGCTGACTCCTCGCTCGACCTATAACGTATCTAGAATGATAATCGTCGTAGTGTCCGGAACAGGCGGCACCGCTGTGCCGCCAACACCCCCAGCACCACCGGCGCTCGCCGGCTGAAACACGGTGTTCGCCTGAATGGAGATCTGCGCTCCGTATACGTAAAGCCTCACGGAGGCACCCAGAGATTCGAATTCACTATCTCCGCCGCCGACATCGGTCTCCGTCGTGGTCACCTCCGTGATCACCTCCGTGGTGACACCCGCAGTGTCGACAGTCGACTCGGTGACAGTGGTGGTCGTCTGAGCTGTCCGTTCGAAGGCCGTGATCGGACCGAAGAAGTTCGCCCGGCCGCTGCCGGAGAAGCGCATCACCGGCGCCTGTTCGGTGATATCACAACGCCAAGAGGTGTTGCATGTCTGGACGTTCCCTCCTTGACTACTATTGACGAAGTCGTTGACCGTACTGCCGTTGGTGATTCCGGTGACCTCGCCGTTCACCCAATCGACAGCGCCAAAGCACCCACCCAGATAGACGGCGCCTTGATAAAAAATAACCGATTGATTCACCAGCGCGAACTGCGCCACATCGCTTTGATCGGTGAACCGAGCCATCCCCAAGCCATTGTTCATGGAAATGGCCGCCTGATAAGTGCCGGTGTTGGCCTGGTTAAAATTGTCACCGTCCCACGGGCCACCGACGATGGCGTGAGACGGGGCGCCGGAGAACATGAGACAGGTCGCTAGGAGGGGGAGAAACTTCTTCATGGCTTAGTTTTGATCGAAAGGGCGCTCAAGTTCAAGCCCTATCTGCCCCAATCGACATTTTTTTGCCTCCTGAAAAACATGGGAATTCGAGAGACTCTCGAAGAATTTATGGCA
>QIKC01000176.1 GCA_003232855.1 Verrucomicrobiales bacterium | reverse complement strand
GCCTGCGACGATTTGCTCTCGGTCGATAAGACCATCGTCAAAGACGTCTAGACCGAACGAGGGGAACTTTGACGGAATTAACAGAATTAACAGAATTTTTTTATGAGGTCGCTACGCGACCCTGTCGGGCGCGCCAGCGCCCTCACATTCCTAAAAATTCCGTTAATTTCGTTAATTCTGTCTAAAAAAATCTAGTCTAACCCATTAAATTATGTCCGCCCAAAAGCACTTCGCAGGTCTCGACATCGGCGGCACCACCGTCAAAGCGGCACTGCTCGATGCCAAGGGCACCCAAGTCGGTGACATGGTCGAAGTCCGCTCGCACGGCACCGACGGTTACAAGGCGACCTTCAAGCAGTTGCGCGTGGCACTCGACCAGCTCTGCGAGGACAACAGCGTCGCCTTCGACACGATCGCCGCCGTCGGCATCGACGTGCCGGCGCCCTCCTCCGATGGCGTCATCTGGGGACAGGCCAACCTGCACGCCGACTGGGTCGGCACCAACATCCGCGACCAATTTTCCGCAGAAATCCACCGCCCCTGCTACATGACCAACGACGGCAACGCCGCCGCCTATGGCGAATGGTTATTGCGCCCCGGCCACGACGGCCCGCTGCTCTTCGTCGCCCCTGGCACCGGTCTCGCCGGCGGTTTCGTACTCGGCGGTGGCGTGCTCTACGAAGGCTGCAACGGTCTCGCCATGGAGCTCGGCGCCATCTCAGTGCCGTTCCGCGAAGAGGACGACAGCCTGCCCGAATGCGCCGGCAAGGGACCCGGTTCGCTCGAAGCGTGGGTATCACTTGTCGCCCTGCGCCGCCAGCTCGGCCAGGCTTTGGCCAAAGCGGAGAACGCCGAACACCCGCTGGCCAAGAAGGACATCCCGATCCAGGAAAAAGCCTTTCAACTGCGCGATTACTGTGAGGCGGACGACCCGCTCGCCCGCTCGATCTTCCAACGCCAAGCACACATCCTTGGCTGGGCGATGGGCGATCAGGCCAGCGAGCTCGACCCGGGACTAATCGTCATCGGCGGCGGTCTCGCCGAGACCGGCTTCCGCGATTGGTACCTCGATCACGTGCGCACCGGCTTCGAAGAGCGCGCGCCGGCCTTCTACGTCACCTCCCCCATCCCGCCGCACCGCGCCACCACGCGCTTCGACTGGGCGGTCGGCGGCGACTTCGCTGCCGCCATCGGCGTCGCCCACAAGGCGATGGAGCTGGTCTGAACGAGCGCCTAATTTTCGAAGTCGCCCTTCGCTCGGTCGAACATCCGCCCCCACGCCTCGTCTTCGCGTTGCGACGTCCGCTTCCGCCACGCGCTCCATTTTTGCGACCGCTGTTGGGTCCGCTCGCTGGAGAAAAATTTGCCCTTGGGCTCATCGACACCAAACTCTGGCGGGTCGTTGGATTTACATGCGGGCAGCAAGCCGACGAGGAAGAGGCAGGCGATCGATGGAAATAACACTTTCACAGCCATCCCGTAGCCGGTTTTTAAAAAAAAGACAGCCGTTTTTCACTCGGCTCACCATCGGTCTTGGCCGAACCGTTCGTCGAACGCTTCGCATACGTCCGCCAGTCACCGGCGCAGCATGCGCGAACCCAGCGGGTAACAACAGCGAAAGACAAATTGTTAGGATTCCTTAACAAACGAAAGGAAACTGATCATGCCCTTGATATTACCCCACCGGCAGGTATCCTGATAGCATGGCTAAGAAATCCCCAAACCACAATGTTTCCCGCATCGACATCGATGGCGCCACCGGCACTAAAGGTACCCACGGCTATCAGGTTCGCCTGATGCGCCGAGGCAAGGCTATCAGCAAGTTCTTCTCGGACTCCTCGAGCAAAGGCAAAGGCAAGGCGCTCGCCGCCGCACGCGCCTACCGCGACAGCATGGTTAAGAAGATCGGCCCCGCCAATACCGGCCCGCACAGCTCGCCCTCGACCCGCAACACCTCCGGCATCGTCGGCGTCCGCCGCCGCGAGGCGATCCGCGAGACCGACGACTACATCTACTACCACTATTTCTGGGAAGCCTCCTGGACCGATGCCGAGGGCGCACGCCAGAAGCGTAATTTTTCGGTGAACAAATACGGCGAGGACGAGGCCAAAGACAAAGCGCTCAGCGCCCGCAAGAGGGGGCTCGCCGCCGCCAAACGCGGAAAAAAGGCCTGAGCTGAAAGCCCGGTCGCGCGGCACACGTTCTCTCTAGAGTCTCTCTGGGCATAACCAACCCACCGAACCCGACCCCGAGATCCCCCTATCCGCCCGCAATGGGTTCAGCTGACCCGACGACGCAGGGTCACCCGCTTCAACCGATCTCGGCCGGGCGGACTCGACGTTTCGATGTCTGCATCGTCTTGATAGGTGCTGTGGATCAACCTACGGTGATACGAGTTCAGCAGATCGGATTTCAGCGGCTTGCCCGTCGCCCGCACCCGCTCGGCCAAGACCCGAACCCCCTCGATCAAGCGATCATCGCGCATGCGCCGGTAGTGAGCGATATCGACCCGCACCCGCGGCGCGTCCCGGTGCCGATGATGCAAGATCCGGTTAACTAGGTAAGCGATATCCTCCAGACGCTCTCCGTGCTGCCCGACCAGCAACTCACCATCTTCGGTCGATACTTGCAACGCCCCGCCGTCACCATCCGGTTCGATCTCCACCTGCACAGTGAAGCCCAGATACCCGAGCATGGCGTCTAGTGATTCGCGGGCGATTTCGACAGTTTCCATGGTCTTTCGCTGGCGAACCTAGCACAGATTCCCGCGACGTATCCAGCCCCCATTTCACAGGACAAATCCTCTTTTGAATACGTTTCATCGTATTTTCAATAAAATTTAGAATTTTCTGTGAATTCCGTGACAAACCCGTGACGTATTTAGGCTGTGTTTCGCCACGAGGCTAGTTATTATCGATATCCTTGGGTGATTTTTGTCACCTTCCTACACCCCCTCCACAACAGCCCATGATCGCAAAACCCCTCGCCCTCGCCTTAGTCCTAACACTCACCTCGGCCTCCCTCGCACAGGTGGTCATCAACGAAATCGACGCCGATCAAACCAGCACCGACAGAGCCGAGTTCATCGAGCTTTTCGGCGCCCCCAACACTTCGCTCGATGGTCTGATCGTCGTGCTTTTCAACGGATCCAACAACACCTCCTATCGAACCATCTACCTCAACGGATTTTCAACCAACTCGCAAGGAAT
>QIKC01000305.1 GCA_003232855.1 Verrucomicrobiales bacterium | reverse complement strand
AGATGACCGCCCCTTCGGGCAACCCAAGCCTCTTCCGAATTTCCAGCGGAATCACTACCTGCCCTTTGCTCGATAGGGTCGTTGTCATAACAACATTCTTACCCGTCTTACCTCGCTGTGCAAGCGGTTTTTTGCTATTTTCGGATCCGCAGTGTTCGGAGTGCGACCACTAATTGTGTGTCTTTATATGACTACTCCAACGTCGGTGCGGACGGGTTTTAACCGTCTCCTAAAGTCCGGCGAGTTGATCCCAAGCCTTGCGTTTGCTGAGTCGCTCGACTTCACCCAAAGCCTGTCTGGAGCGTGCTCTAAGTGTGAGCGCGCCGGATTTGGCTTCCCAGTTGGTGATGGTGAGGGTGCTGACGCCGACGAGGAGGGCGAATTCGATCGGGGTCATGCGAAACCTCTCGCGCAGGGAGGTGATGCCACCACCAGTGAAAATAAGTTCTCCGTTGGCCGTGCGGGCGCGTGGAACCTTCTTTCGTCCGGCTTTTTTCGCCGCCTTCTTCGCCACCTTTTTGGCGGTTTTTTTGGCAGCCTTCTTCTTGGCCGTTTTCTTCTTGGTGATCTTCGTAGCGCTTGGCGTATCGCCGGCGGAGAGATCGATACCGAAGACATCGGCGAGCGAATCGGCGGTGATGCGCCTGCGGCCGGTTTTCGATTTGCCGGGTTTTGTTAGGGTGACATCGGCGCTGATGAGTTCGTCGTGATCGACGCCGCGCAGTTCGAAGAGGAGTTCGGGCTGATGGTCGAGACGGGCACCAACACCGTAGAGGACGGCGGCGATGTGTTTGCACATGTAGGCGACATCGGGGCAGGAGCAGTTGAGATCGATCTCGCCGGGGGCGGGGAAAAGTCCGGATTGTTTATCGGTGACCACCGACATGACGGCGGAAGAAAGTCTGCCCTGAAGCAGTTCCAAGATGGAGCCGACCTGGCCGGCGCATTGGGTTTTCACCCGAGCCCATTTTTTTGTCGGCAGAGGATTGATACTGATGTTGATTTGATAGATGGAGGAACCACTGACACGAGCCTCTATTTCCCCTTTCCGAATACCCAAATGGCAGACCGAACCATTGCGGACATAGGTGCGGCCACGCGGGATGCGGTTGGCGTAGTCGCCGAAGGATTCCAAATGCTCATTCCATGCGATCCCCCAAAAGGTCGTGGCGATTTTACGCCCTTCGATTTCGATCGGTTGCACGTCGAAACCCTTTTTCTTCAGCTTCTGCATGCTGGCGTTTGCTTCTCTGCGGCGTTGTGCCACAGGCACGTAGGGTGCCCAATATCCGGAACTCATAGTAAAATTTTAGTTTGTTGTCGGGGTTGGGATTATCGGCAAAGGAGGCTATTACAACGCTGCTTGACCGATGTCCAGCGAGACGGCATCGAGCAGTTCGGCGTCGGACATTTCAGTGAGGACAGATTGGGCGCCGCCTTCGAGCAGGTCGTCTGCGAGGTTGGCTTTGTCATCGAGCAGGGCATCGATTTTCTCTTCGATGGTGCCTCGACAGATGAATTTGTGGACGAGGACGTTGTTCTTTTGCCCGATGCGGAACGCGCGATCGGTCGCCTGATTTTCCACGGCGGGATTCCACCAGCGGTCAAAGTGGATGACGTGGGAGGCGGCGGTGAGGTTGAGGCCAGTGCCGCCGGCTTTGATCGAGAGAACGAAGAAGGGCGGCCCGTCTTCACGCTGGAAGGCATCCACCAACCCACGCCGCTTCTTCACCGGCGTGCCGCCATGGAGGACCAATCCCTCGCGCCCGAAAATGTCGGTGAGGACGGCGGCGAGGGGGGCAGTCATCTCTCGGAATTGGGTGAAGACGAGAACTTTTTCCTGGCGGGAGGCGATCTCTTCGCAGAGCTCCGCGAGCCGCGTGAGCTTGCCGCTGTCGGCCAGTTTGTAACCGCCGTCCCCAAGAAACTGGCTGGGGTGATTGCAAATCTGTTTGAAGCGCATCAGGAAGGCGAGCACGAGGCCGCGACGCTGGATGCCGGTGAGATTTTCGAGGGCGTTTTCGAGCTCGATAACCGACTTGGCATAAAGGGCGGCCTGGTTTTTGGCAAGGCCGCAGTAGGCTTTGATCTCGGTTTTGTCGGGGAGGTCGGAGATAATCGATTTGTCGGTTTTGAGCCGTCGCAGAATATAAGGGGTGATGAGTTTTTTCAGTGGTGAATACTGGTCGTGCTTACGTTTTTCCAGCGCTTTGACGAATTGTTTGAACTTGGTGACGGAGCCGAGCAGGCCGGGTGATAGGAAGTCGAAGAGTGACCAGAGGTCCGACAGGCGGTTCTCGATCGGGGTGCCTGTGAGCGCGATGCGGGACTGGGATCGGAGTTGTTTGACAGCTTTGGTCTGCCGGGAGCCCGGGTTCTTGATGGCCTGAGCTTCATCGAGGATGACCAGTCGCCAGTCGATCTCTAAGAGCCATTTTTGTCTGAGCAACATGCCGTAGGTGGTGAGCACGATGTCGGTGTTGCGCAGGGCGATTTCTGGGCGCCGGCTCATATCGGCGAGAGCCTTTGGATCGGTTTCTGAGGGGTGGACGAAGCGACTGCGCAGGCTGGGCGCGAACTTGGCGATCTCCGCCTTCCAGTTCGCCAGCAGGGAGGCGGGGAGGACGAGCAAGGAAGGGGTTTTCTGGCTGCGCGATTTTTCTTTGAGGGCGAGAAGAAGCGAGATCACCTGCACGGTTTTTCCCAGCCCCATGTCGTCGGCGAGGCAAGCGCCGAGCCCAAGTTTGGTGAGGAAATAGAGCCAATCGCGCCCGGTGACCTGGTAGGGTCGAAGCGTGCCCAGGAAGTGTTTGCTCTCCCCAGTGATGGCCATGCCATCGGGAGTGCGCATGGCGGCGAGCGTCTCGGAAAGCCACGCGCCGGCGTGGACAAATGCCCAATCGCGCTCTTCGAGATCAGCGGCACCCTTCGCCGACAGGTCGGCGGGTGCCCCTGCCAGCAGGCGCATGCCCTCGATGAACGACAAGCCCTCGCCCTCGGTCTCCGACTGCACCTGCTGCCAGTGATCGAGCGCCTGCTGAAGTTTCTCCTTATCGACCTCGATCCACTGCCCCTTGATATAGGCGAGGCCGTCGGTCGACTGCATCATGGCACGCCATTCTTTCTTGCTGATCTTCTCTTCACCGAGAGCGAGATCCACTTTGAAATCCAACATGGAATCGGTGCCGAAAAGCCCCTTACTCTTTTCGCCGATGGTGA
>QIKC01000369.1 GCA_003232855.1 Verrucomicrobiales bacterium | reverse complement strand
TCGCGGTTGCGCAGAATCGGAAAGGCGTCGTGTAGGTCGAGGCGCTGCAGCCAGCCGGATACCCAATCGCGCGATGAGCTGGAGGCCACCGCCAACGGTAGCCCGGCGGCGCGCGCGGCAGCGATGAACTCTCGCACACCCGGACGCGCGTCACTGCTTTCTAGGCGGGCGCAAATGGCGCTCTGGCGTTCGGCGTTGAGAACCTCCCAGTCGAAGCTGCGCCCCGTGCGCCGCTCCAGTTCCTGTCCCGGGTGAAATTGTTCGAAATCGCTGCCGACACAGCGCTTGTAAGTCTCCAAAGCCAAGTGCTCGCCATGCTCGACGTAGAGTTCTGCCCAGCAATCGTAGATCGGAGTTTCCGTATCGAGGATCAGGCCGTCGAAGTCGAAGATGATCGCAGAAGGCATTAGGAGTGTTGCGTGTTGAGCCAAAGGCCGCCTTTTCCTAGTGGAAAAGCGGAAAAGTGACGAAAATCCCGGTTTTTTAGCGGGGGAGTTGCTGCAGGCGGCCAACCGTGGGTGGGGTGGGTCGCCGCAGCAAGCGAAAAGGCCGGACTGTAACGGATTGGGGAAGCTGGAGCGGCTCGCTCAGTTCGTGCAAAAAAGCACTTGCTGGTAGCCCCGAATTGTGTGAATTTCACCGCCCCTCATCTCGGGCGGCGAATTCTGTATTTCTGTATTTGCCGCCTCCTAACTATTAAGCACGCAAGAGTCAATGGCCTACGCAATTTTCAAAACCGGTGGTAAGCAGTATAAAGTCGCCGAAGGCGACAAGATCGAAGTCGAGAAGCTCGATATCGAGATTGGCAAGTCGACCACCTTCGACAGCGTCTTGTTCTACTCCGAAGGCGAGACCGTCAAAATCGGCGATCCGCTCATCTCCGGTGCCCGCGTGACCGCCGAGGTGCTGGATCAGGTGCGCGCAAAGAAAGTGACCGCCTTCAAATTTAGACGCCGTCAAGGCTACCACAAGACCAAGGGGCACCGTCAGCCACTCACCCGCCTGTCCATCACCGGCATCAGTGTCTAGCTGGAACGGCTTTTCCGATTTCCATTCTCATTCAAGTATTTAGCCCGATCGAAATATGGCACATAAAAAAGGACAAGGTAGCGTCAAGAACGGGCGCGATAGCGTCGCCAAGCGCCGCGGCGTAAAGAAGTTCGGTGGCGAGCACGTCATCGCGGGCAACATTATCCTGCGCCAGACCGGCACCAAGTGGCACCCCGGCAAGAACGTCGGCCTCGGCAGGGACTACACCATTTGGTCATTGATCGAGGGCAACGTGCGTTTCGATCAGAAGGGACGCCGGGTCAACGTCGACCCGATCGCCGTCGAGGCGTAGCCCCGACGGGTTCCCGCCCATCGCTTATTCCGAGTGCTTCGGGTAAGCACCGTGCTAGCGCGACATGGAGATCGGATTATCCACGGCGCGCCCGCTGCTCAATGTGGTGTTGGTTGAGCCGGAAATTCCGCCCAACACCGGCAACATCGGTCGCCTCTGCTTGGCCGTCGGCGCCCGCCTGCACCTTGTCGGGCCGCTCGGGTTCTCGCTCGACGCCAAACATCTCCGCCGCGCCGGGTTGGATTATTGGTCGGATGTCGACCTGCGCAGCTGGTCTTGCTTCGATGAAGTCTGTTCGGCAGCCGATCCCGGGGCAAAATTCTGGTTTTTCACCACCACCACCGACGGCAGTTACTGGGATGTCCGGTACCGCGAGGGCGACTACCTCGTGTTTGGGCGCGAGAGCAAAGGGCTGCCGCGTGGGCTTTTGGACGAAAATCGCGAGAGCTGCGTCCGCATTCCCATGGGCGATCAGGGGCGCAGCCTCAATCTCGCCACCTCAGTAGGCATCGGCGTTTACGAGGCTCTGAGGCAGTTTTCTTAATTTGCGATTTTTTTTGTGATAGGGCTTGCCAAAATGCGGATTTTTCGGCAAAGATCAAACATTGGGTAATGCCTCCGCTCTGGCGGCTTATCTAACACTGCAAGAAACCTGCAAACGAAAAAACGAAAACCGAAAAACCTTAGGGGGAACTATGGCTACAATAAAACCAAGCTACGGCATTAGCCGAATCGACCAACCTGAAAAGAAGAACCACGGCTTCTACGTGCGTATCACCCACCGTGGACGCACCACACAGAAGTTTTTTCCCGATAAGGCATCCGGGGGCAAGGGCAAAGCACAGAAGCTCGCCCGCGAATACCGTGATAAAGTTTTCGCTCGCCTGCCAAAAGCACGGCGCGAGGCGGCGGCACAACGGCGCAAGCGCATTAAGCAGAGTGGTGTCATCGGCGTGACCCACGTGGTCTCGAAGAGCACCGCCGGTACCACCTATGAGTACTGGCAGGCGGCTTGGGTGGAGCGCGGCTCTCGCAAGACGGCGAAGTTCTCCATCGCGCGCTACGGCGAGAAGAAGGCGCTAGACATGGCGAAGCGCGCCAAGCGTCGCAACGGTTAGCGGTCGATGCTTGACCTCGGGGCGCACCCGAGTTGAGTGACGCCCGTGCCCGACCTCGACCCCGTTACCGATTCTATCGCCCCCGTTACCGGGGTGACCCTCACCGCGCGCGATCTACATCGCCGCTTCTCCATGGGGCGGGACACGGTCGAGGTGCTGTGCGGTGTCGATTTACAGATCGAGGCCTGCGAGAAACTTTTTCTGCGCGGCGCGTCGGGCGCCGGTAAGACCACCTTGCTCTACACCCTGGCCGGACTCGAACGACCGGACTCGGGGGAAGTGGAGATCGGTGGCGAGTCGCTCTATGACCTGAGCAAAGCGCGCCAAGCCGATTTTCGGAACAGCACGATCGGTTACGTTTTTCAGCACTATTTTTTGCTCCCTGACCTGACCGCCCTCGAGAACGTCTGCTTGCCGGCGATGATGGCGGGGCGTCGTCGCGGTCGCCGTCAACGCGCGGCCGAACTGTTGGATCTGGTGGGGCTAGGCAACCGCATCGACCACCGACCGACCGAACTCTCCGGCGGCGAGCAGCAGCGCGTGGCCATCGCCCGCTCCCTCATCAATGACCCGCAGATTCTTTTCGCCGATGAGCCCACCGGTAATCTCGACTCGAAGACCGGCGGCGAGGTCATGGAAACTCTTCTTGGCATCGTCAGCGACAGCTTGATCGTCGTCACACACGATTCCACATTGGCCGCCCTTGGTGATCGGCAGCTCGAGATCTCCGACGGGCGGATCGTGGCCTGATCGCGCCCATTTTTTATTCCCCATTTTTATGCAAATCTACATCGACGGTGAGTATTTTTCTCAAGAGGACGCGAAGATTTCGGTCTTCGACCACGGCCTCCTTTACGGGGACGGGATCTTCGAGGGCATCCGCTTTTACAACG